>CAMDKJ010000112.1 GCA_945900705.1 Bifidobacterium breve
ACACTTCGAGGTCGCACAGTGGTTAATTTGTTCTTCGAGGATTCCACTCGTACTCGAATTTCATTTGAGATTGCTGCCAAGCGACTTTCAGCTGATGTCATCAACTTTGCGGCTAAGGGTTCGAGCGTTTCTAAAGGTGAGAGCCTAAAAGACACCGCACTCACCTTGGAGGCAATGGGCGCCGACGCGGTAGTGATTCGTCATGGTTCATCCGGAGCCCCGCATCGACTTGCAACGGCTGGTTGGATTCAGGGAAGTGTCGTCAACGCCGGTGATGGAACCCATGAACATCCAACACAGGCGCTGCTTGATGCCTTTACAATCCGACACCATCTACGAGACGGCAGGGGGGATTTAGCAGGCGTGCGCGTGGCAATCGTCGGAGATATCTTGCATAGTCGTGTCGCTAGGTCGAATGTATTACTTCTTCGAACGCTGGGCGCGCACGTAACTGTGGTTGCGCCGCCGACCTTACTGCCTTACGGAGTTAGCCAGTGGCCCTGCGCGGTTGGTTACGACCTTGACGAAGTCCTACCCCATGTTGACGCCGTCATGATGTTAAGGGTGCAGTCAGAGCGTATGCACGCGGCGTACTTTCCATCAGTGAATGAGTACAGCCGCAGGTATGGCCTAGATGTTCGCCGAATGGGGTTGCTACCCCCCCATGCGATTGTGCTGCACCCTGGCCCGATGAATAGGGGGATGGAGATTTCCGCCGATGTCGCCGACGGTGAACGCGCGGTGATGGTTGAGCAAGTCGGGAACGGTGTAAGTATCCGAATGGCCGTCCTTTACCTACTTCTTGGCGGCATGACTGATGAGGGAAAGAAGGAAAGTTAATGCCGCATGACAAGACGGTCTTACGTGGAGTGCGCCCATATGGTGAAGATCCCGTTGACATTGTGGTGGCGGCAGGTGTTATCGCTGAGATCGCCACGGCAGGTAGCGGTGCGGGCCGGGTAATTGAGGCTTCCGGTTTGATTGCCCTCCCCGGATTTGTTGATATACATACGCACCTGCGTGAGCCTGGGCGCGAGGATGCAGAGACCGTCGAGACCGGTTCGCGGGCGGCGGCACTGGGCGGGTTCACGGCTGTTTTCGCTATGGCGAATACCTCTCCGGTTGCCGACACCGCCGGTGTGGTCGAGCAGGTGTGGCATCTTGGGAAAGCAACCGGCCTGGTGGATGTTTTTCCAGTAGGAGCGGTGACGATAGGTCTGGGCGGGGAGCAATTGGCCGAACTCGGTGCGATGGCGACGTCGGCGGCGCAGGTTCGGATGTTCAGCGATGATGGCAAGTGTGTCCACGATGCTGCCATCATGCGCAGGGCACTTGAATATGTGAAGGCCTTTGACGGGGTCATCGCCCAGCATGCCCAAGAGCCGCGGTTGACCGTTGATGCGCAAATGAATGAAGGCGTGCTGTCGGGGCAACTTGGACTAACCGGTTGGCCCGGGGTAGCCGAGGAGTCAATAATTGCGCGCGATGTACTACTTGCGGAGCATGTTGATTCGCGGCTGCATGTTTGCCATGTGTCAACAGCCGGATCAGTCGAAGTCATCAAATGGGCCAAGAGTCGTGGTATCAAAGTAACGGCCGAAGTCACACCCCATCACCTGCTACTTACCGAAGACCTAGTTGCAAGTTATAACCCGGTCTACAAAGTTAATCCACCCCTTCGCACGAGTGCTGATGTAACTGCACTTAGAGCAGCGCTGGCAGCCGGCACCATCGATGCAATTGCAACCGATCACGCGCCGCACCCCCATGAAGATAAGGATTGTGAATGGGCTGCTGCGGCATTTGGCATGCTGGGTCTGCAGACGGCATTTAGTATCGCGGTGCTTACGATGATTAATTCCGGGCTATTGGATTGGCGCGCCCTTGCTGACCGGATGTCGGTTCGTCCGGCCCGGATAGGCCGGGCGCTCGGGCATGGGCACGATCTGAAAGTCGGCGCACCGGCCAATATCTGTGTGGTTGACCCGGGGGCGTCCTGGGTCGTTGAACCCGCGACTTTCGCTTCGAAGAGCAGGAACAGCCCATACGCGGGGATGACATTGCCGGGGAAAATAATCCACGTGCTGAAGGCGGGTAAGCCGACTGTCGAGGGCGGGGACCTCGCGTGTTGAATAGTTACGTGACCCAGCTAATCCTCCGCGAGCCGGCAATTTTGGTGCTCGAGGACGGTCGAGTTGCCCGGGGCCAAAGTTATGGCGCGTTAGGAGCCACCTTTGGCGAGGCGGTCTTTAACACCGGGATGACCGGCTACCAAGAGACTCTGACAGATCCCTCGTATCACCGCCAGGTGGTAATCATGACCGCCCCGCACATTGGCAATACCGGAGTAAATGACGAAGACGGCGAATCCGAACGTATCTGGGTGGCCGGTTATGTCATCCGCGACCCTTCGCGGGTTTCATCGAATTGGCGGGCCACCCGTGGCCTAGAAGAAGAGCTGCGAGATCAGGGGATTGTCGGGATATGTGGTGTTGATACCCGGGCCTTGACCCGGCACCTGCGCGAATGCGGTGCTATGCGAGTCGGGATATTTACTGGTGAGCAAGCCAGCCGGCCGGTTGCGGGCTTATTGGCTCAAGTGCAATCGAGTCCTTCAATGGCTGGCGCGAATCTAACTGAAGCGGTGACCACCACCAAGGCGCACACGGTACCTTCGATCGGCACCCGTGAATTTAATGTGGTGGCGGTTGATCTCGGCATTAAGACCATGACCCCGCATCGCCTTTCCGAGCGTGGGGTCGAGGTGCGGGTGGTCCCATCACTGGTTACCACAGCCGAAATCATGGCAATGAATCCAGACGGGGTGTTCTTCTCAAATGGCCCCGGTGATCCAGCAACCGCTGATGCCACCGTTAAGTTGATGTCGGAGGTACTTACCGCTCGCATACCAGTTTTTGGTATTTGTTTTGGTAATCAAATCCTCGGTCGGGCGTTAGGCCTGCAGACGTACAAGTTGCGATACGGTCATCGTGGCATCAATTCACCGGTTCAGGATCTGCGCACCGGACGCGTGAGCGTGACCGCGCACAATCATGGGTTCGCTGTTGAGGCCCCTCGTGGTGAACCATTCCAGACCCCGTTTGGAGCAGCCGAAGTAAGTCACGTATGCCTAAACGATGATGTCGTAGAGGGCCTACGTTGCCTTGAGGTACCGGCTTTCAGCGTGCAGTACCACCCTGAGGCTGCTGCCGGTCCGCATGATGCGGCGGGCTTATTCGATGAGTTTGTTGACTTGATGAGAGCTGGTCGTTAATGCCAAGACGCGAAGATATTAAGTCGATCTTGGTTATCGGATCAGGTCCAATTGTCATAGGACAGGGTTGCGAGTTTGATTATTCGGGTACTCAGGCCTGCAGGGTACTCAAAGACGAAGGTTTGCGCGTCGTGCTGGTGAATTCAAATCCGGCAACGATCATGACCGACCCTGAGTTTTCAGACGCTACCTACATTGAGCCAATTACCCCTGAGTTCGTCGAGCGCATCATCGCCAAGGAGCGCCCCGATGCCGTGCTCCCAACTCTAGGGGGCCAAACGGCGCTAAATATCGCCATGGCGCTGCATAACAGCGGTGTGCTGGAGCGCTACGGAGTTGAAATGATCGGCGCCGATGTAGCTGCGATTGAGCGCGGTGAAAACCGGGAGTTGTTTCGTGGAATCGTGGCAGCGATAGGCGCGGAGAGCGCCCAATCAGTGGTTTGCCACTCGATGTCAGACTGCCAGGGGGCTGCTGAGCAACTCGGGTTTCCGGTGGTTATTAGACCATCTTTCACCATGGGTGGTGCCGGATCAGGTATTGCCTATAACGATAGTGATCTCCTGCGAATTGCGGGTGCCGGCCTTCAAGCGAGCCCAACTACCGAGGTGCTTCTCGAAGAGTCGATCATTGGTTGGAAAGAGTACGAACTGGAGCTCATGCGTGACCGCGCTGACAACGTGGTGGTTATTTGCTCAATTGAAAACCTCGACCCGATGGGTGTCCACACCGGTGATTCAATAACTGTGGCACCGGCACTTACCTTGACCGATCGCGAGTATCAGCACATGCGCGATGTCGGCATCGATATTATTAGAGCCGTTGGCGTTGATACCGGTGGTTGCAATATTCAATTTGCAATCGATCCCGCAGATGGGCGCATGCTCGTAATCGAGATGAACCCGCGAGTGTCTCGCTCCTCGGCACTTGCTTCCAAGGCGACCGGGTTCCCGATCGCCAAGATCGCAGCCCGGTTGGCGATCGGCTACACCCTCGATGAGATTCCCAATGACATCACGAAGCAAACCCCGGCATCATTTGAGCCCAGCCTTGATTATGTGGTTGTCAAAGTCCCGCGCTTCGCATTCGAGAAGTTCCCTAATGCCGACCCGGTGCTAACCACCACCATGAAGAGTGTGGGCGAGGCGATGTCCATCGGGCGAAACTTTGGTGAGGCATTGCAAAAAGCATTGCGCTCATTGGAGAAACCTGAATCGATTTTCTGGTGGCCGACCAACTCGGCCGACGTTGATGTTCCCGATCTCCTAGAACGCATGCACCGACCCCACGACGGCCGCCTCTCATTGGTGCAGCAGGCCTTATGGGCGGGGGCCACAATTGATCAGGTGCACGAGTCCACCCGAATTGACCCCTGGTTTCTCGACCAAATCTGCCAACTGAATGAAACCGCAGATGAAATTCGATCAGCGCCGGGTCTTGATGAGCAACTCCTCCTGCGGGTTAAGCGCAGCGGCTTTTCGGATAAGCAAATCGGCCAGCTGCGAGGCAGTAGCGAGGACGAAATACGGGAGTTGAGACACAGCCGAGGAGTGCGCCCGGTTTACAAGACCGTTGACACTTGCGCCGCCGAGTTCGCGGCTCAGACCCCTTACCACTATTCAACTTACGGTGAAGAAAACGAGGCACTGCCAAGTGACCGCGAGAAAGTCATCATTTTGGGCTCCGGACCAAATCGCATCGGCCAGGGCATCGAGTTCGATTACTCATGTGTACATGCGGCACTAACTTTACGTGATGCAGGTTATGAAACCATCATGATCAACTGCAATCCCGAGACCGTCTCCACCGACTATGACACTTCTGACCGCTTGTATTTCGAGCCGCTAACCTTTGAAGATGTGTTGGAGATTGTGCACGCGGAGGAGCAGGCAGGCACGCTAATTGGCGTGATCGTGCAATTGGGTGGGCAAACCCCACTTGCTTTGGCGCAGCGGCTCAAGGATGCCGGCGTAACGATTATCGGTACTAGCCCTGAGTCGATTCACCTCGCGGAGGATAGGGGCGCATTTGGCCGGGTGCTGGCGAAGGCGGATTTACCGGCACCCAAGCACGGCACCGCGATGTCATTTCCGCAGGCGCAGGCGATTGCGGCTGATGTGGGCTATCCAGTACTTGTCCGGCCAAGTTATGTTCTTGGTGGGCGCGGCATGGAAATCGTCTATGACGACGAGATGCTCGCTGATTATTTGGGGCGGGCGACCCAGATTAACCCTGAGCACCCGGTGTTAGTCGATCGTTTCTTGGACGACGCTATCGAGATTGACGTCGATGCACTCTTCGACGGTACGGAGTTGTTCTTGGCCGGCGTGATGGAGCACATCGAGGAAGCCGGTATTCATTCTGGAGACTCAGCGTGCGCCCTACCCCCGATCACCCTGGGGCCGTCAGAGATCGAGCGGATTCGTGAATCAACGCTGCGCATTGCAAAAGGTGTGGGCGTTCTCGGGCTACTAAATGTGCAATATGCTCTGGTATCTGATGTTCTCTACGTGCTTGAAGCTAATCCCCGGGCATCACGTACCGTGCCATTTGTCTCGAAGGCAACCGCCGTCCCCATCGCGAAGGCGGCTGCGCGAGTCATGGT
>CAMDKJ010000113.1 GCA_945900705.1 Bifidobacterium breve
AAGGGCACAACCCAGTTCTGCCTTCCTCAGCACCTCGAGTCGCTCGCCGCGACCATCTTCAGCGGGCTCGCGTCTGAGGACTTGCTTATGGGTCTCATCAAGGAACAGTTCGCCGACGCGGCGGCCAACCTCCTGGCGGACCTGAACGCTCTGCACCCCTTTCGCGAGGGCAACGGCCGTGCGCAGCGCGCCTTCCTCGAGCTATTGTCCGATCAGGCGGGACACCCGATCGTGTGGCCACCCATCGGCCCTGACCGCATGATCCAGGCGTCCATCGATGCCATGCGCGGGGACAACAGCGCACTACGCGCAATTTTCTGGGAGTCGTCGGCCTGAGTTATGGCATGGGGTAGGTCACGGGCACAGGGATCTCAGGCATTTGCGCAACCCGGTCGAGTTCTGTGATGAAGCCCGCGGCGGATCCGTCGATGAGGTTGCCCACTTGCAGGAGTGTCATGGAATCGTTTGAGGACATTTCGATTTCACCTTCGCCCTCGACGCCGATGAAGTCGGGATTTCCGGCGTGACCGGCCTCCATGTATGCCAGCGTGGATTCACTCGTCGGGATGGCGATTGCCCATTCCACAAGGTGAATGGCCTTGGACTCATTCCACCAATCAATTTTAACGACGTAGCTACCGGAGTTCTGCGCGAAGGCTAGGCATACGTCCTTGCCCTCCTTGACCTCGACGTTGCCGCGGAAATCTACAGCCACTCGGCTGTGCACGTTGGGAGAGCACCACACGGTGCCGTCGAGTTCAGCGATGCTACTGGCCTGCTCGGAGTTGCTTGCGCATGCGGTGAGTGCGATGCCACAGGCGATAACGCCCACTGTCGCCCGGCTACGTCGAAGAATGCTTCCCTGCATGGTGTCGCCTTCCTAAGAAGTCTGTGAAGTGTAAATTGAATATACCTTAAACATCAGTTTTGTGTTTACGGATCAACGCGAGATGGTGAGGGCGGTGGCGAGCCTCCTTATCCGATTACACCACCACAGCGTTGTTGATTTCGAAGCTGACGTCTAGAGGCGGCGCATCGGTCGATTCATCCGGACGGGCCAAGGAAATTTTGAATTAGCTCTAGAATTTACTAAGTAATCAAGTTGAATGTGTTTTGGAAATAACAGCCTGCTGGTGTCAGCAGGTTCAACTAACTGTGACTGAATTTCGTTAGGATTGTAGAGATGGGTCCTCCAATGACGAGTTGTGGGACGAGGTGCTCAAAGACATAAGTGGAAAAGGGAAGGTAAGAAATGCGAGTGCAGCGTCAGCAGAAACTTCTGGGGGCTTTTGTTGTAGCCGCTTTTGTACTTAGTGGGTGCAGTTTGGGATCCGCTGAGTCTGCAAGCCCGGCTGCAGCCACGCCAGCGGCGGAGTCTGCGGCCCCTGCGTCGTCTGCGGCAGCAGTCGAGACCGCCGGTGACTACAAGATTGGTGATGCCGGTCCCGGTGGTGGGATCGTGTTCTATGACGCGGGCTCTGTCCAACCATGGGGTAGGTACCTGGAGGCTGCACCGGCGAACTGGTTTCGGGGAGATGACCCGAGCGACTTGTACTGCGACGAGTTTGAACAGGCTGTTGAATTGACTGTTGAGGAAGCCATCGAAGCGGGTGTGGCTGGTGTGGGGGAAAAAAGTGATTTGCTAAATCACTGTTCAAGATTCGTCTTTGAGGGAGACGACCCCAAGCAGCAGTGGTGTGGCGGTCCGGAATTGAATAATTGGAATTGGGATGTTGCTGGGACGAAGGAATCGATAGGGGCGGGAGCGGCGAACACGGAGTTGATCGCTGTTGCGTGCGGGGCGGGTGCGGCGAACACCGCGCGCGCATATGGCGGTGGTGGGAAGACCGATTGGTTCTTGCCCTCCAAGGATGAGTTGAACGCCTTGCACAAGCAGCGAGACATTCTTGGCGGGTTTGGGGCTGATAACTACTGGAGTTCTTCGCAGTACGATGCGGTCAACGCTTGGAACCAGTACTTCCCCGATGGGAATCAGTACAACTACAACGAGTTCACCGGCCGGGAAAATCCTCCAGCAGACGGCGTCCGTCCGGTCCGGGCTTTTTAAATAGTCCGCTATTTGCTTTCAAAGTGTTTCGTAGCACTCGCACCGTGGTGGAGGTAGACAAGCAGCACACCGCTCAGTGTCTTCGGGGATGGATCCGTCATTGGTGAGGTTGTCTCTTGGTAGTGATGATGCCACTGTCCTCATGGTCAAGTAGAGCGGTACGCCTTTCCCACCGGGGCTAGGAGGAGCACCTCGCCGAGCACGGCATTGAAGTGGATCACGGCAGTCCGCGGCGCGCGCTACTCCTCTTCTTCTGCGACTTTGTCGGTGTCGTCGCTGCCACCGGTGTCGTCGTCGGCGCTGTCCTCGCTGCCACCGGTGTTGTCGTCGGCGCTGTCGTCGCTGCCACCGGTGTCGTCGCTGCCACCGGTGTCGTCGCTGCCACCGGTGGCGTCGCTGCCACCGGTGTTGTCGTCGGCGCTGTCGTCGCCGTTGTCATCACCGCTGTTGTTGTTGCCCTCGTAAGCTTCGCCCGCCTCGTTCAATTCCTCCAACCATGAAAGTTCCCCTTCATCGACTTCTTCGGGCGCTACCTCCTCCTCGGTCACCTCGAAATAACCCAGTTCACCATCTTCACCTGGTTGAAATTCTGCTTGGATCTCTGTGACGGCGCCACTCTCGGATTCATCAGAGAGTGGGAACTCTCCGATGAGCCGATCGTCCTCGTCGAAAAAGCCGATTTCTGCTACCCCATTTTCAAAGGGCAGCACGCGCATGTTGACACCATCGGGTAAGGAGAAGTTGGCGCTATTAAGTCCGTTAGCCACATTCGCCTCGGCGCTGGTGGCAGCTGCCACTTTCAGGTCGAGTGCACCATCGCGGGCCACGTCAAAAACAATGGCGCCCTGGTCATCATCAATGGCACGGAGGGTGACCCGCGGACTGGTTGGGTCATCAATTGACATTGTCACCGGAATCGGCGCGGTTTCGTCGCCTTGCCGTGCAATCTCCGCCGCAAAAGGTCCCACCTGGTCGCGGTCGATAGTCATTGACATCCAGTTACCCAGCAGCACAGGTGAGGAGCCAACGGTTGATCGGATGTTGACGCCGGCCGGCAGAACGACGCTCGAATCTCGAGTGTCGTAGACCTTGCCATCTATGGTGAGGAGAACCCCCAAGCGTGCATCAGGGTCTGGTGACGTGAGCATTATTTGCGAAGTTTTTCCGCCGCCCTTCTTGTCCGTGAAGGGAGCAGGGAATGGGGTCTGCAGGCGGCTTTCCATGGGGGTTAGTTCGATGGTCCCGATACCACCCTCCCAACCGTTGGTCGGCGCCTGCGGATTGGTCGAGCCCGCGCCGTAGGACCACTGCTCTGACCGGGGATCAATCATGATGCGCTGCACGGTGCCCGGGTAGTTGTTGTCGTAAACATGGATCGCGATCAAGTCACCCTCATTGGTGACCGCAATGGGGGTTACCGCGTGCCCGCCATCAGGGGAATAGATGCCCAGCGTGTAGCCAGCGCCGCCCTGGAGTCCGAGGGCGAGGTCCGCGGCGATTTGTGACGGCTTCTTTTTTTGGAACGCCTGGTACGCACGCTGAACTGGTTCGACGTTCTGCGTCGCAAACCAGTATTCGATGGTGCCGGAAACCACGGGGTTGTCTTGCGCCAAATCGAAGGTGGTTTTCGCAGCTGGGTCGAAGTCCGAAGGCGCGAGGTATCCGCCATGGATCAACGCTGACGTGACGGCCATGCCCTCACAGTGCCCTCCGGCCATGGACTCATTGACCTGATCGGCCCACTGCTGGGCGGCCGGATAGAGCACGCATTCGTTGCCGGAACCGGCTGCGCAGACCTTCTTGCGGCCGAACATCGCGATCAGGTCGGTTGCGCCGAGGTTGCCGGCCCCTCCCCAGTTCTCGAAGCTGAAGCCGTCAACCGCAGGGTTGAAGCCGGCGTAGCTGCAAGATGCGGAGTCCTGTCCCGTGCAGTCAGGAAGGCCGTAGCTATTGGAAGATTCGCCAGCACTACCTTCTTTGCTGTCGGCGAGTACCGACTGCTCCGTTGGCGCCACAACCACGGCTGATTCCTGGGCAGTGGATCCGCAGGCGGTTAGGGCAAAGCCCAGCAGGGCGACAAGGGCGACTCGCGTGGCAAAAGTTGATGTCTTCACTCAATAACTTTAAGCGAAACTTCCACTTCGAGCAAGTGCCGGCGCGGGGGGTAGCCCCGCTGTTTCCAGCTTGCTACGGGCACCAAGGTATTCACCGTGATGCGGGTGCAACCCTTGCCGGTACCCGGTTGCCTCCTCCGGTGAATGTGATGGTGCAGCCTGGCTTATCGCCCGATCACATGGAGGTTCCAACCTCATTGGCCGAACCCCAACTCCCTAATGGTTCATTGTTGTTTGATCCATTGTTGTTTGATCCAATGCTGTGGGGCTGGTGCTCACCCCGAATCGCCTCACCATTTTCCGGCGATTGCCATCGATCACTGGATGGGCGAATCGAAGTAGGTTTGCGGGAAGGGCTCGTTGGTGAGCGTGTAGTGCCACCACTCCTCAGGAAGGTTCACGAAGCCAGCAGCCTCCATCGCGGACACGAGCAGTTTCCGATTGTCCTTCTGCTCCGCCGTGATCTCTAGACTCGCAGTCGCCGCGAGCGGGTCCAAGCAGTCGAAGCCGGTGCCCATGTCAATGGAGGTATCGGCAAACCTGACTCCCTCGGGTGCCGCGCAGTCAACTATGGGATCTCCCACGACCCACTTCGCACTAGCTGCCGACCCGAGTGGCACGAGAGTGACATCGACCGTCGACCCACGGCTGTGCCCGCTCTTTGCCGCAATCAGACCCATGGGAAAGAGCTGGTCCTTCGCGAGGCGCGGATAGAACTCGCCGCGCGTGACATCATCACCGGGGTCCTTGGCCCACTCCACGAAATCGGTGACTGCCCGCTGGGGGCGGTAGCAGTCGTAGACCTTGAGCGAGTAGCCATTGACCTTGACGTCGGCCTGCACTCCTGCCAGGGCCTGCGCCGCTTCATTGGTGAGCCAGCACTCGGGTATGTCGTACCCGGTGACAGGCCGTCCCATGAAGTTGTGCTCTCCGCTGTAGCGGATCTCTTGCACGATGTCAGGAGCAACGTCGGAGAGCCGGGTGAATCCTGCGGGCGGCTCGGCCGTCTGGCTGCTGCATGCGCTGAGGGCGAGTACGGCAGCCGCCGCCGTGAGGGTTCGGGCAATGACTGTCATAGGGATATCCTGCACGCCGGCCTCACTGAGCGCCAGCACGTCGCGCTGCGCTAGCGGGCAGGTTCTCCAACTGGGGGATTCCGAGCATTTTTGGGGCCTCGACATGTAATAGTTGCGCGGTGCTCGCCGGCGGGCGAACGAGGTAGCGGGCGATGCCCAAAAGGGAAAGCGAGGTCCGAGTCGTGAGATCAACATTGACTGCTCGACGCATTGTGGGTGTTGTGTGCACGATTGCGCTCCTCGCGGGTGTGGCAGGTGTTGTTGCTCCAGCGGCTCCAGCGGTATCACCGTTAGCCGAGGCTTTCGAGCCGACCTTGTCGTATTACAAATGCCCACCTAAGTCGCTGCCTTCCGGGGTGCAGTGCGCGAAGCTCACGGTGCCATTGGATTGGCAGAACCCGGGTGATGGTCGGACGACCACTATTGCTGTGCGGGTGATGCGCTCCAAGGAGGGCAAGGGTGGGTTGACTTTTAATCCGGGCGGTCCGGGCGGGTCGGGGGTTGAGGCCTTCCCGGCCATCTACTCACTGCTCCCGGATGACGTGGTCTCCAGGTTCGAGTTCGTGGGATGGGATCCGCGCGGTGTGGGAGGCAGCGGGTCGAAGCTGTCTGGCCCA
>CAMDKJ010000114.1 GCA_945900705.1 Bifidobacterium breve
GATCACGTTGAACTAGTGACCGCAATGATCGTGCGCGAGGACTCCTTGACATTATTTGGCTTTCTCGACGCTGATGAGCGCGCAGTCTTCGAGTTGGTTCAGACGATCAGTGGAGTAGGCCCACGTTTGGCCTTAGCGATTCTTTCGACTTTGTCTCCGGATGAACTTCGCGTTGCGGTGGCTCGCAATGACTTGGCGACTTTGACCAAAGTACCCGGAGTTGGTCAAAAGGGTGCGGGTCGTTTGGTACTCGAACTCAAGGGTCGTATTGGGCCACCAACAGGTGGTGCGCCTATCTCTGCCGGGTCGATGTCACCGGCTGGGTGGCAAGGGGCCGTTGGTGCGGGGCTGATGTCGTTGGGTTGGTCGCAGCGTGAAGCTGAAGCTGCCGTCAGTGCCGTCACCCCGCTTGCGGCTGAAATGGCGGACCCAGACATTGCGGTGCTACTAAAAGCTGCCTTGCAATCCCTGGATCGCTCATGACAGAACGGGTTACCGATGCGGCGCCGGATCCAAATGATGCTGCCGTTGAGGGTGCTTTGCGGCCAACTTCGCTCCAGGAGTTCGTTGGGCAGGAGCGGGTTAAATCGCAACTAGGTTTAGTGCTAGAGGCGGCTCGCCGGCGCGGCCGGGCCGCAGATCACGTGCTCCTCAGTGGCCCACCTGGTTTAGGTAAGACCACCTTGGCCTGCATTATTGCTGCCGAGCTGCAAGCCCCACTTCGCATCACCTCTGGCCCAGCCTTGCAGCATGCCGGCGACGTTGCAGCTGTACTGGCGAGCCTGCAACCTGGTGAGGTGTTATTTCTTGACGAAATTCACCGCACGGCGCGCGCTGCCGAAGAAATGCTCTATCTGGCGATGGAGGATTTCCGGGTTGATGTGATTGTTGGCAAAGGCCCTGGCGCCACCGCTATCCCGCTCGAGATAGCACCCTTCACCTTGGTCGGTGCCACCACCCGCGCCGGCCTACTGCCGAGCCCGCTGCGCGATCGATTCGGGTTCACCGCCCATCTAGATTTCTATGACCCGCCCGATCTCGAAATTATTCTGCGGCGTTCGGCGGTACTACTTGAGGTGCCACTGCATGACGATGGCGCCGTTGAAATCGCGGGCCGGTGCCGGGGCACCCCGCGCATTGCAAATAGGTTGCTGCGGCGGGTGCGCGACTTTGCGCAGGTGCACGGCAATGGGGTGGTCGACCACGCGACCGCCCGGGCAGCCCTTGAACTGTATGAAGTCGATGAGCTCGGCCTGGATCGAATTGACCGAGCGGTGCTCGATGTCCTCATCAACCGCTTCGGCGGTGGTCCCGTGGGATTATCGACGCTGGCGGTTGCGGTGGGTGAAGAACCCGAAACTATTGAAACAGTCGCTGAGCCGTTCTTAGCGCGTTTGGGGATGATAATTCGCACCCCGCGCGGTCGGGTAGCAGCACCGGCGGCCTGGTCGCACCTGGGGGCAAATCCTCCGCTGCCGCCACAGGGGGTGCTGGATCTAGGCACCTAGGGGCTACCGCGGGGGCACCGGTAGGCTCACGAGGTGGCCGTAATTTAGGCCGCTGTAATGTTAGTGGGCAAGTTGGAGCCCGTCCGAACTTTTCGTCAGGAGCGCTGTGGATCTCGTCACGATTTTGCCGCTGGTTTTGATCGCGGTTGTCTTCTACTTTTTGATGATTCGCCCCGCCAAGGCTAAACAGAAGAAACAGGCGCAGACATTAGCCACCCTGGGGCCAGGTACCAACATAATGACCACCGCTGGAATCTTCGGCACGGTCGTTTCCAATGGCGATGAGGTCCTCGTTGAGATTTCACCCGGTGTCATAATCCGGATGCTGCCGGCGGCCATCGCCAAGGTGATCCCGGTTGAAGTGCCAGATCTGGATATTCCAGATGGGCCAGCTGCACCCGGCGCTTCGGGCCCGGCGGCCTAGGCGATCCACAGGTGGCTCCTCCGGTAACTTCTCGGCCCGCCCGTGGGCTCATTGCCTTATTAATTGTTTTAGTCGCCCTATTGGCATGGGCATTTTGGCCGGGCACCGCAAATACCGTGCGCCTTGGGCTCGACCTGCGAGGGGGCACGCAGGTTATTTTGGTGCCGAAGCCGGTTACCGCCGGGGCTGAAATTACTGATGAGCAACTACAACAAACCGTCGCCATCATCCGCCAACGCGTCGATGGCCTCGGGGTGGCTGAGGCTGAAGTTACTACTCAAGGCACTGGCAATGGTGCCGCAATCATCGTTTCGGTGCCCGGCGCGGAGCAAGATCGGGTCGTCGATTTGGTCAAGCGCACCGCGCTACTTGATTTTCGACCCGTCGATACCCTGCTGAATCCACAGCCATTCGACATCAATGCAACGCCGACCCCCGAGCCTTCAGCGAGCGCCTCAGCTAGTGGATCTGCTAGTGGATCAGCAACGCCTTCACCAACGCCTTCACCGACCACGACCTTTGTGCCAGGTACGTCATTAGTGCAGTCACCTGATAATTCACCTGCTTATCAAGGCAAAGTTTTGGCTTTGGATTGCACAAATCCGGAGGCTTACACCGGTGGTATCCCAGATGATCCGGCGCTTTGGCTCGGTACCTGTGAGCGCACCGGTGGGGTTAAGTACAACCTGGAGCCGGCTTTCATCAAAGGCAGTAACGTCACCGGTGCTACCGCTGGCCTACCGCAAAATGGGGTGGGTAGTTGGGTGGTATCGCTGGAATTTGATAGCGAGGGGGCTAAGGCCCTGGCCGCGGCTTCTACCAAGTTGTCCGCACTCCCAGATTGCGGTTCCGGGGTGAGTCCCTGTAATGCATTTGCGATTGTGCTCGATGGTGTGGTGGTCTCGGCACCGCGATTCAATGAGCCAATTCTTGGCGGCCAAGCGCAAATTGAAGGAAACTTCACCGCGCAGGAGGCCAATGACCTTGCCAATGTACTCAAGTATGGTGCCTTACCCGTAACTCTTGATCCGGTAGATATCACCAGCGTTTCACCGACGGTGGGTAATGATCAGTTGCGTGCTGGCATCATCGCCGGTCTGCTTGGCCTTGTTCTGGTCATGATCTATCTGATGATTTATTACCGCGCCCTTGGCATTGTCGCAGTAATTTCACTGATCATGGCGGGAGCGGTCACCTATTTGATGATCGTGGTCTTTAGTAAGACCATCGGGTTGACTCTGACTCTAGCCGGGGTAGCCGGGGCGATCGTCGCTATCGGCATTACCGCGGATTCGTTCATTGTCTACTTTGAGCGTATTCGCGATGAAATCCGCGAGGGTCGATCACTTCGACAGGCTTGTGAAAGTGGTTGGGTGCGGGCTCGGCGAACTCTTTTGGCAGCAGACTTTGTCTCATTGCTCGCTGCGGCAGTGCTTTATTTACTTTCGGTGGGCAGTGTTCGCGGTTTCGCGTTCATTCTCGGGCTAACAACGATAGTCGATATTCTGGTGGCCTTCTGGTTCACGCACCCACTGGTGGTGCTTCTTGGGCGCACAGGGTGGATGCAGAAGGGTTCGCGCTGGACTGGGCTCGACGCTGATCGAGTTGGCGGGCACGCTCTCACGGGTGAAGTAGTCAGCAAATCGCGCAGACGACAAAACACCGACCAAGAGACAGTGGAGGTGCCAAGCCCATGAGCGGACGTATCGGGATTGCCCAACGGCTCTATAAGGGTCAGGTCTCTTTCAATTTTGTTGGCAGGAGGCGGACTTGGTACGTCATTTCAGCCATCATTCTCTTGGTCTCTGTTGGGGCGCTAGTCTTTCGCGGCTTGAATCTTGGTATTGAGTTTCGGGGCGGTGCGGATTTTTCCATACCAAACGCAACTTGCAGTATTGAGCAAGCCCGAACTGTTGCTGAGTCAAAGACCGGATCACAGGCGATCGTGACATCTGCGGTAAACGGCACGATTAGGGTGCAAACCGAGTCGTTGACAGCTGACGAAAGTTCAGTGCTGGCGGGTGAGCTGGCCAATACCTGTGGGGTACCGAAAGGCGAAATCAAGGTTCAGGTGGTGGGTCCGACTTGGGGCTCGGAGATCTCGAAGAAGGCCCTCCAAGCCTTAGTGGTCTTCTTATTGCTGGTAACGATATTCCTATCGATATATTTTGAATGGCGGATGGCCATCGCGGCCCTCGTCGCCCTGGCGCATGACTTGGTTATCACCATTGGAATCTATGCACTAACCGGTCTCGAGGTCACCCCGGCGACTGTCATTGGTTTATTAACTATTCTTGGGTTCTCGCTATATGACACCGTTGTGGTTTTTGACAAGGTCAAAGAGAACACCAGAAATATTGCTGGACAATCAGTCATGACATACAGCGAAGCAGCGAACTTGGCCCTAAACCAGACTTTGGTGCGAAGTATCAATACGTCAATCGTCGCACTATTGCCAGTTCTTGCGATCATCATCATCGGGGCGGGGCTACTGGGTGCGGGCACCTTGCTTGATCTAGCAGTTGCTCTCGCGGTTGGTATGGCTGCGGGCACTTATTCATCGATCTTCATCGCGACACCCTTCCTTGCCCAATTGAAGGAACATCAACCGGAGATGCGCTCACTCAGCACCCGTGTTAATGCTCGACGTTCACAGGCAAGTAAGAGTCGTACCGGTGAGGCCGAGGGTGAAAATGTTGTTGGCACCGATGAGGTAACCACACTCATTGATGGCGCGCTACGGCAGCAACCGAAACGAGTTAGTCGCTCACGTCGATCCAAGTCCTAGTTCTGAGTAGAAGGTTGACGCGATTTTGCTAGTCGAGCCTGCGGTTGAGGAGGCGCTGCGTAGCCAAATTCGAGTCATTGATGACTGGCCGCAGGCTGGAGTGTCATTTCAGGATTTAACCGGTTTGATGGCTGATCCGGTGACTTTTGCCCTAGTTATCGCGGCAATGGCGAAAACGCTGGGCACCGCTAAATTTGATGACGTCGCAGGTATCGAGGCCCGTGGCTTTCCGTATGGAGCCGCACTAGCGCATTCTTGCAAAGCCGGGTTCGTCACTCTCCGCAAGCCTGGCAAGTTACCCGGAGCGGTGCACGGCGTTGACTACGCCCTGGAGTACGGGTCCACCTCCTTGCAATTGCAGACCCACGCTCTTGGCCCAGGGCGACGAGTCGTCCTTGTTGATGATGTGCTGGCTACCGGTGGTACTGCAGCAGCCGGAGTCGACCTTATTCGGCGCACCGGTGCTGAAGTTGTCGCCGTCGTATTGGTCATGGAGCTCCCGATCCTTGGGGGTCGTGGCAGGCTCGAAGCGCTCGGGGTCAACGTGCACGCACTGCTCACCGCCTAGCACCCGTAGACTAGCAGCGCGTGTAGATCGAAGTGTTTATCTATCAGTCCTGCTATTAGGAGCGTCTGTGGCCAAGGAAGCACCGCTGACCACGGAGCAGGCTTCGCCGCCGGCTTCGGTCACGGTTGTGTCTTCAGGCTTTCGATCCAGAGTTGCCCGATTGGCTGGGATTCAGCGCCGTGCGCACCCAGAACTTGAGCCGCTATTTCGAACGCTGCGCCAGTACCATCCGAAATCAGATGTTCGGATGGTGGAGCGTGCGTATGAGATGGCTGAGTATCTGCACCGAGATCAAACCCGCATGTCGGGGGAGATGTACATCACTCATCCATTGGCGGTCGCGACGATTCTTGCCGATCTAGGCATGACCGCACCGACCCTTGCGGCGGCGCTGTTGCACGACACCGTTGAAGACACTGGTTACTCGCTAGATGCGCTGCGGGAGGATTTTGGCGACGAGATCGCCCAATTGGTTGATGGCGTGACCAAGTTGGATCGAGTTAAGTACGGCGAGTCGTCTGCTTCGGAGACCGTCCGCAAAATGGTCATCGCGATGGCGCGTGACATTCGGGTGCTGGTGATCAAGC
>CAMDKJ010000115.1 GCA_945900705.1 Bifidobacterium breve
TCGGCCCCTAGGTTACGCCCGTATCCCTGGTAGGCGACCGAAGAATCCAGATACCGATCACACACCACTACCGCTCCACGATCAAGGGCGGGACGAATAACGCGCGCCGCATGCTCACCACGTGATGCAGCAAATAAGAGCGCCTCTGATCTTGCGTCAAGACCGGTGAACTCCGGACTCAAGACGATATTTCGCATAGCCTCCGAAGCCGGAGTGCCACCGGGTTCACGGGTGCGCACAACTTCGTGACCACTTGCTATGAGGTGCTCAGCGAGCAGCCGCTCCTGCGTTGATTTGCCGGCGCCCTCGCCGCCCTCAAACGCAATGAACACGCCGGGCATGACTACCTCGAACCAGCCGGAGCTAAAGCTGCGCGCTTGACCGCTTTCTTGTTGGGTTTCTTCGCGGTGCGCTTGGTAGCCGCTTTCTTCGCGGCTTTGCTCGTACCCTTCTTCACCACACGCTTAGTGGTTTTCTTGACTCCACCATCTAGGGAAATGCGCGAACGGCGCTCAGACAGCAGATCACTGGCCCTATCGACCGAGATGGTTGTCGGGTCATCAGCCGTACGAAGAGAGGCATTGGTCTCACCGTCGGTGACATAGAGTCCAAATCGGCCTTCGCGAACCACGATCGGTTTACCGGTGGTCGGGTCATTACCAACTTCGCGGATTGGCGCAGCAGCTTGACCCCTACCCCTCCGCTGTTTCGGTTGGGCGTACAGGGCAAGTGCTTCATCCAAGGTGACGGTGAAGATCTCGGCTTCATTCGCCAGCGATCTGGAGTCCGCCCCGCGCATGAGGTAGGGACCGTAGCGACCATTTTGCGCCGTGATGTCTTCGCTGGTCGCGGTATCGACACCAACTACTCGAGGCAGGCTCAAAAGGCGCAACGCATCCTCGAGGCTCACGGTGTCAAGGGTCATGTCAGAGAACAGTGAGGCCGTGCGCGGCTTCGCCGACTTCGGTGAACCCTCCGGCAATATTTCGGTGAAGTAGGGTCCGTAGCGCCCGGTCTTAGCCACGATGTCTAACCCGGTATCGGGATCAACCCCAAGGTCTCGATCACCCGACGGCATGGCCAGTAGCTCATCGGCTTTCGCCGCCGTTAGCTCATCCGGTGCTAACCCGATCGGGATATTCGCCCGCTCCTCACCGCGTTCAACATATGCCCCGAAGCGCCCAACACGAAGGGTGGCGTCGGTGCCGTCAATTGGGCTGGTTGCAATTTCGCGCGCATCGATGGCCGAGAGATCTTCTGTTAGTGGCTTTATGCCCGGGAATGGCCCGGAAACACTTTGCCCGCCGCGCCAAAATGCCTCTAGCTGTTGAACTCGATCTGACTCACCGTTGGCGATGAGGTCGAGCACTTCTTCCATATTGGCGGTGAACTGATAATCAACCAATGCTTCAAAGTGCTCTTCGAGTAGCCGAACCACCGAGAATGCGGTGAAGCTGGGCACTAGGGCTGAGCCCTTCTTCCAGACATAGCCACGATCAATGATCGTCGACATAATTGATGCGTATGTAGATGGACGACCAATGCCTAGCTCTTCTAGCCGTTGCACGAGCTTTGCTTCAGTGAAGCGCGGCGGCGGATTGGTGTTATGGGAGGAAGCATCCAACTTAGTTGCCTTGATGCTCTGGCCCTCGGCCATGCTTGGCAGTTCGCGCTCGCTGTCATCCTCATTTGTATCGTCAGCCATATCTTTAAGTGCCGCGTAGAAGCCGGGGAAGACAACAACGGTGCCGGATGCGGTGAACTCTGCATCGCTACCAGTTATGCTGGCTGCACCGAACTTGACCGTGGTGGTTGCCACTTTGGCATTGACCATCTGTGATGCAACGGTGCGCTTCCAAATTAGGTCGTACAGGGCAAACTCATCTGCATTTAGTTCGCCCGATACTTCACCGGGGGTGCGGAAAGAGTCGCCGGACGGGCGGACCGCCTCATGGGCTTCCTGCGCGTTCTTGACCTTGCTTGAGTATTTACGCGGTGCGTTTGGCACATATTCGGCGCCGTACAACTCGCGGGCTTGATCACGTGCCGCTTTTATTGCCTGATCCGAAAGGTGCACGGAGTCGGTTCGCATGTAGGTGATGAATCCGTTTTCGTAAAGGCTTTGCGCAATTCGCATCGTGCGTTGGGCACCCCAGCGCAGCCGGTTAGACGCCTCCTGCTGCAATGTCGATGTAATAAAAGGCGCCTTAGGCGAACGCTCACTTGGCTTTTGAACCACCGAGCGCACCGTGAATGTGGCATCCGCCAAGCCGGTAACTAATTCCTGAGCGGCCTTTTGATCGAGCAGGATTAAGTCTTTGGTCTTCAGGGCGCCGAGTTCATCGAAGTCGCGCCCGGCTGCGACACGCACCCCATCAACGCTGGTTAACTTCGCGTCAAAGTCACCCGGGGTGAAAGTGCCCTCAATATCCCAATACCCGGCTGAGCGGAATGCGATGCGCTCGCGTTCACGGTCAACGACGAGTCGCACCGCGATCGACTGCACCCGGCCCGCCGACTTTGCGTCACGGCCGATCTTCTTCCAGAGCACTTCAGAAACCGGGTAACCATACAGGCGATCAACGATGCGGCGGGTCTCCTGGGCCTCAACCAAGGCCATATCAAGGTCACGGGGATTTGCCACCGCCTCGCGGATCGCCTCCGGGGTGATCTCGTTGAACACCATGCGATGAAAGGGCACCTTTGGCCTAAGTACTTCGAGTAGATGCCAGGAGATGGCTTCACCCTCGCGATCCTCGTCAGTTGCGAGCAGGAGTTCATCGCAATCCTTCAGCGCGCGCTTCAGTTCGCTGATCGTGGCCTTTTTGGAGTCATGAACTACATAGACCGGTTGGAACTCATCGTCGACATTGACGGCGAGCTTGGCCCAAGGCTTCTTGCGGTCGGCTTCGGGTAACTGGGAGGCCTTAGACGCCAGGTCGCGGATATGGCCCACCGAGGCCATGACGGTATAGCCGTCGCCAAGGTAGCCGGCGATCTTCTTCGCCTTCGCTGGTGATTCAACGATCACCAAGGTTTTGCCCGACACGTTTACCCTTTCTTGCCCATCGGCCACCGGTGGCCTGGCCGGAGTCTGACGCTAAGCCAGCCCCTGCTGTCAAATCCATCCGGCCCCACCCAGTGGCTCACTGGGCCCTCACTCCCCCCTTCGGGGGAGTGAAACGAGCCGCCCTGCGTCCGGATATCGGAACACAGGGCGGCCAGGTGGATCTATTTCCTAACTGTCCCTCCAGCTCAACCGGCAATTGCCGCTTGGTCGCCGACCGCGATTGGTCGTCGCTTGGAGATAACCACCGAGACAATGACGATGGCTGCAGCAACTACCGCGATCGACCAGCGCAGGGTGGTATTCGCACCGGCACCAAGTGACATGGTCACGATGGCCGGAGCAATCAACAATGCGACCAGGTTCATGACCTTGATCAACGGGTTGATGGCTGGGCCGGCGGTGTCCTTGAATGGATCACCAACGGTGTCGCCAACGACGGTCGCGGTATGGGCTTCTGAACCCTTGCCGCCAAAGTGCCCGTCTTCAACGTACTTCTTGGCGTTATCCCATGCCCCACCGGAGTTGGACAAGAACACCGCCATGAGCACACCGGTTGCGATGGTGCCCGCAAGATAGGCACCGAGCGCGCCAACACCAAGACCGAAACCAACGGCGATTGGGGTCAGCACCGCGAGCAAACCTGGGGTAACAAGCTCACGCAGCGAATCGCGCGTGACGATGTCAACGACCTTGGCGTACTCCGGCTTGGTCGTGCCTTCCATGATGCCCGGGATATCGCGGAACTGGCGGCGCACCTCGAAGATGACCGCACCAGCGGCACGCGATACCGCGTTGATGGCTAACCCGGAGAACAGGAAGACAACAGCGGCACCGATGATCAAACCAACAAGGTTTGCCGGCGAAGCAACGTCAAGGACACCGAAGAACTGATAGCCCTCGGGAACAACGCGTCCCAAGCCATCGGCCAAGCTGCTCGGCTCCCAGCCGGTACTGATTGCCGCGGCAATAACTGTGTCGCGGAATGCCCCGAACAGTGCGGTCGCGGCCAACACTGCCGTTGCAATCGCGATGCCCTTGGTGATGGCCTTGGTGGAGTTACCAATTGCATCAAGGCGCGTCAGCACCGCGGCACCTTCACCGTGGACGTCACCGGACATTTCAGCAATGCCCTGCGCATTGTCAGAAACCGGACCGAAGGTGTCCATCGAGACGATGACGCCAACTGTCGTGAGTAGGCCGGTGCCAGCAAGTGCGATGGCGAACAGGCTGAGCAGCACCACTCCGCCACCGAGCAAGAACGCACCGTAAACCGCAGCACCAATAAGCAGCGCCGAGTAGACGGCCGATTCGAGGCCGAGTGAAATACCCGAGAGGATCACTGTTGCCGGGCCGGTCAACGAGGTCTTGGCGACATCATCAACAGGGCGACGATTGGTCTCGGTGAAGTAAGCGGTGAGCTGCTGGATCAAGGCCGCAAGCGCGATACCAATAAACACCGCGCCGATTACGAAGACCCGTGGGTTAAGTGAGGCACCGGTCAGATCGGCGGCAATGCCACCAAGTGACTCGATACCCGCCCAATCGCCTGGCACCCAGACGAACACCGCGACAACTACGAGTACCGCAGAGATTGCCGCAGAGATGAAGAATCCACGGTTGATGGCTGACATGCCTGAACGATCATTGGCGCGCGGTGATACCGCGAAGATGCCGATGACCGCGGTGAGCACACCGATGGCCGGGATGATCAGTGGCAGTACGAGGCCGAGTTCACCGAAAGCTGCCTTACCCAAAATGAGTGCGGCGACCAAAGTCACGGCATAAGACTCGAAGAGGTCAGCTGCCATACCAGCGCAGTCACCGACGTTATCGCCGACGTTATCGGCGATGGTTGCCGCGTTGCGGGGATCATCCTCAGGAATACCCTGCTCGACCTTGCCGACGAGGTCAGCGCCGACGTCAGCGGCCTTGGTGAAGATACCGCCGCCGACCCTCATGAACATGGCGAGCAGTGCGGCGCCGAAACCGAAGCCCTCGAGTACCTTGGGTGCTTCACCTTTATATACAAGCACCACGAGAGCTGCGCCAAACAGGCCCAGGCCCACCGTGAACATGCCTGCGACACCGCCGGTGCGGAAAGCGATCTTCATGGCCTTCTGCTCACCGCCAGCGTCGTTGGCGGCAGCGGCAACGCGCACGTTACCGCGCACCGCCAGCCACATGCCGATGTAGCCGGTGGTGCCGGAGAACACCGCACCCACCAAGAAGAAGATGCTTCGGCCAATGCGCTCGCTGGTGGTCTCGGCCGGGAGCAAGAACAGTACGAAAAAGACGATTACCGCGAAAATGGCGAGGGTTTTGAACTGCCGAGTGAGATAAGCAGAGGCACCTTCTTGGATCGCGCCGGCGATCTCCTTCATGCGATCGGTGCCTTCACTGGCCGCCAGCACCTGGCGGACGAGGACGGCCGCGACGCACAGGGCGGCTAACGCGATGACAGCAACGATGACAACGAGGGTCATGTTGGTGCCGGATAACTCAATCATGGGTCTCCTGACCTACCGGGACAACGCGGACATAGATAGCCAGCGGAGTCTACGCAGGGGGTATCCCACCGGGGCGAACAGGTGCAATATCAGGCGGAGAGGGCCGAATCCAACGTCGCATGAATATCTATCAGGGTGTCGATCCCGGTGATCGAGAACACCCGCATAACCCTGGGCTCAGACACCACCAACACCAGAGTGGTTCCGGCCTCGCGGGCCCGCTTTAGAGCGGTGACGAAAACACTCAGGCCCGAGGAGTCCAT
>CAMDKJ010000116.1 GCA_945900705.1 Bifidobacterium breve
CCCTCAAAGCACGAACACACAGAGATGCCCCCCCGGGGTGTAGGGCGCGGGGTGCCGGAGGGGTTTAGGGTGCCGCCGATACCGGCCACACCGGGCCGCACCCAACCAACACCGAGTGCGAGCCGATCACTTGGTGCTGAACTAACTGGCGAATTCACATCAATGCTTGGCACTTAGTGGTCCATCCTTCTCGTTGTGGTCCTTGTAGTCGCGAACTCCTGAGTTGAGTGTTGACCGGATAAAAAAAGATTGAATCTCGCTGGCCACAACTCACCACTGAACTAATCTTGCGGATTTTCTACTCTTCATTACTAAAGCATATATTTTCATAACACCGCTCTGTTGTAGTGCCGGAGGGGTTTAGGGTGCTGCCGATACCGGCCACACCGGGCCGTACCCAACCAACACCGAGTGCGAGCCGATCAGTTGGCGCTGAACTTACTGGTGATTCAACATCAATACGTGGCACCTGGTGCTCCAATCGTTTAGCGGGTCAATACCCAAACAGGCACCTACTAACGGTACGTCAAACATCGTCATTCGCCTAGGGTTTCCTGCAACTTTCTGAAGCCATTCCCCAAACAACTGGCCCCCGACCAACAGCGGTCAGGGGCCAGCAACAGGGTTTAAACACCCCACCTAGTGGTAGGGAAGGGTGCTACTCTTCATTACCCTCAAAAGGCAGTAAGGAACAGCCCAACCATGAGGGGTTTAGGGTGCCACCGATACCACCCGCACCCGGGCGCACCGGGCCAACGCCGAGTGCGAGCCGATCAGTTGGCGCGGAACTTACTGGGGTAGCAATATCAATATTTGGCATCTAGTGCTCCGTCCTTCGCGTTGTGATCTATTACTTCGTTGGTAGGTGTGAACTTCTTCGTTGAGTGGTGAGTTGCTACTCTTCATTACCCTCAAAACATGAGTTCGGATCACAATACCCGCCGGCGGCTAATTCGCTCGAGGGGTTTAGGGTGCCGCCGATACCGGCCATACCCGGCCGTACCCAACCAACACCGAGCGCGAGCCGATCAGTTGGCGCTGAACTAACTGGCGAATTAACGTCGTTACTTGGCATTTGGTGCTCCAATCGTTTCACGGGCCAATGCCCAAGCGGGCACCTGTAGATGGTAAAACACTCCCGCCCTAAAACCAAGGGATCTAATAAGTTTTCTGCGCAAATCCGGTAGCCCCCGCCAACAACACGAGTGATCACAAGCGGGGTGGCTCAACTGAGCTTGAATACCGCAGCCCGAATCGCAGCGATCTGGGCGGCATCTGTGCCACAGCAGCCCCCAATCCAGGTGGCCCCCAATTCCACCCACTTGGCTGCGGCGGTCGCGACGGAAGCTACCGGCACCTGCTGCCACGCCTGGGTTTGGGCCGACCACACTCCACCAGCATTGGGGTAGGCGATAACTGCCTTATCCGTCGTCGAGGTGATCCGCCCCAGTAACTCCGGAACGAACTGTGGCGCTGAGCAGTTAATGCCCACCAACTGCACGCTGGCGATCCCAGCAGCTACCTCAACAGCAGCTTCAATCGGTTGCCCCGCACAGGTTTGGCTGCCATCGGCTGCCGTGAAAGTAATCCAGGCGGGCAGGTTCGGGAAATCAATGAGAATCTCCGCAATCGCTTCAACCTCGCGAATATCGGGGATAGTTTCAATCGCCAGCACATCCGGTGCGCCGCTGGCAAGGATTTCAATACGGGGTCGATGAAATTCCCTAAGTTGCTTGACACTAAGCCCGTAGTTACCCCGATACTCGGCACCATCGTGGCTGATTGCACCATAGGGCCCCACACTCGCCGCGACGATGGTAGACGGCGCACCAGCAGCCCGGGCTACCTCAATACTCATCAACAGGCACCTATCCGCATCGCCTGCACTTAGACCCGCAGCGACAAATCCGGTGCGCGAAACCTGATAGCTAGCGGTGATTAATACATCAGCTCCGGCATTAACAAATGCCCTATGCGCCCCTTCGATCGCTTTCGGGTTTTCCAATAACGCGCGGCCGGTCCACAGCGGGCCAGAAATGTCGTAGCCCATTGCCTCGAGTTGGGTGGAAAGACCTCCGTCAACGATGGTGAGCGCAGAAGGGTCAAACGCGTTCATCGATAACAACCGTTTCAATCGGTAGCATTGAGGTAGTTGAGAAGGAAAGGTCTGAAGGGGTCGCGCCACGCATTAACAAACGCGATCCAAGCGCGGCGATCATCGCGCCATTATCGGTACATAATCCCGGCCGCGGGATCCGAACCGAAACCCCACGGCTAGCGGCACGCTCTAATGCCAACGCACGCAATCTACTGTTGGCAGCGACCCCGCCACCGATTACCAGGTGATCAATCCCGGTTTCTTGACAAGCAGCGAAAGCTTTCTGGGTAAGAACATCAACCACAGCTTCCTGGAAACTGGCAGCAACATCAGGTACAGAAACCGTGTTGCCAGCTTGCTCCTGCTGTTTAACCCACCGTGCGACGGCCGTCTTTAAACCTGAAAAAGAGAAGTTCAACCTGTTTGCTTCACCCTCGTGGGGGGAGGTCAAACCACGCGGGAAGGCGATGGCGGCTCCGTCACCAGATTGGGCCAGTTCATCGATCCACGGCCCGCCGGGGAATGGCAACCCGAGCAGGCGCGCGACTTTGTCGAATGCCTCACCGGCGGCATCGTCCAAGGTGGCACCGAGAGCGTGGAAGTCACTCCCGGTTAGTTGAATAAGGGATGAGTGGCCACCGGATACTAAAAGCCCAATGACCGAATCGGGCAGTGGCCCATGCTCTAGTTCATCAACAACTATGTGCCCGGCCAGATGATTGACAGCGAACAGCGGCACTCCCAGGGCAAGGGCCAAGGCTTTCGCACTTGCTGTGCCGACGAGCAGTGCGCCAACAAGCCCTGGGCCACCGGTGACGGCTATCGCGTCAACATCACTAAGTTTAACTTTGGCGACCCGGCAGGCCCGCTCAATTGTGGGCACCATCGCTTCCAGATGAGCCCGACTTGCGATCTCGGGCACCACTCCCCCGAACCGCGCATGCTCATCGATGCTCGAAGCCACCTCATCAGCAAGCAAGGTACTACCGCGAACGATGCCAACTCCGGTCTCATCACATGAGGTCTCGATACCCAGAACAAGTGGCCCATTAGCCATGGTCAGCCACCAGAGCTAGTGGTCTAAGTCGCATTATCAAAGCATCGACATCAGGTGCGTAGTAATTGGGGCGAGAACTAATGCGCTCAAATCCGAAGCGTTGGTACATGGCGATAGCCGCCGCGTTATCAGAGCGCACCTCAAGGATAAGTTGAGTCGCCTGAGCTTGAATCGCTTGCTCGATCAAAGTGGTCAGTAGTAGCGCACCAATACCTTGGCCTTGATGATCTACCGCCACACCGATGGTCTGCACATCGGCTTCGGGGCTCAGCACGAAACTCCCCGCGTAGCCAACAATGGTCTCGTCAACAGCCGCAACAAAATATTTTCGGGTCGGCTGCGATAGCTCAGACCAAAATTGCTCAACACTCCATGGGTCTGTCATAAAAATTGACGTTTCAATCGCATGCACGGCAGGGATATCCCACCAACGCATGCGCCGCACCTCAACTGCTGACATCACTTAGCCCCTGCAACTGCATCAGGTCTGCGGACGTAGAGCGGAAAGGGTGGCAGTAGTTGCTGTTGCCCTAACTGATTGGCCGTAGCACCATCATCGGTCCCGTGGGTGGCTAGGTCGGTGATTCGATCTGCAACCGGGGCTCCCGCGCTAAGCAGCGGCAAGGCAATTCGAGCCAATGACGAAGCCTCGGGGTATCGGGGTTCATCGCCAACTCCCACCCACCGCATGGTGAGCAATTCTGGGTCTAGTTCATCGATCCGGTTCACAAACGGCCCCGCCAGCCGTTGGGCGCCATATCTGGCCCAGTAAACCTCTTTTCGACGCGCATCCAAGGCAGCGATTAATTCACCGGTGACCCCCTCCGCGCGAGCCGAATGGGCGATGGCATCGAGTGAGCAGATACCCACCACCGGCACTCCCCAGGCCAACCCGAGGCTTTGCGCGCTAGCCACCCCGACACGTAACCCGGTGTAAGGGCCGGGGCCAACCCCACAAACGACTGCGTCAACTAAGTGACCAGCCACGACTTCAGCAATCAGCGGTGCGAGAACTTCGGCGTGACGGCGCGCATCAACATGACGAGCTGAATTCAAGATGACATCACCATCAACCAGGGCCACCGAGGTCGCTGCGGAAGCCGTGTCCAACGCCAAAATAATCATGATCCGGCCAGCACTGCAAGATCACTTAATGTCCACCGCGTACCCACAGCGCTAATCGCTACCCGGCGGGTCTCATCGTCACCAATATCGGATCTGTTTATCTTCACCACGAGGTAATCCCTAGCCAACTGCTCGGCTTTGCCTTCTCCCCATTCGACAACGGTGACGCTTTCATCGACGTCCGCGGTCAAATCCAGATCATCGAATTCAAGTGCGGAGCCAAGCCGATAAGCATCAACATGCAATAGATTCGGCAACCCTGGGGCAGTGGCATGGACCCGGGCAATAACAAATGTTGGGCTCGTAACCTGTTCCGCTACTCCTAAAGCCAGCCCGAGTCCTTGCACCAAAGTGGTCTTACCGGCGCCTAGATCTCCAACCAGCAATACCAGATCTCCGGCTCGACAGTTGTGCCCGATCCGCTCGCCCAGGGCTTGCATTGCACCCGCGGTCGATACTTCTAACTCGATCATGCAACGCCGTTACCGGATGCACCAATGAGATCTCGCTTAACACGTGAAAGAAGCTGCTGCAGCAATTCATCGACTTGTTCGTGGTGCTCAATATTAACCATGTGGCCACCATCTTTGATGACGACAAACTCCGCCCCGGGAATGCCGCTGACTATCTCTTCACTATGGGATTTCGGAGTTAGCCGATCCGAATCCCCGACTATTACGAGGACTTCGGCATGTTGAAGTATCGGCAACGCGTCGCGCTTGTCATGATCTTGGAGCGCCGGCAGGAATTCAGCAAGCACATCAATCGGGGTGGCGGTAATCATGTTGGAGACCAATTGGCCAGCTTGTTCGGACGCCACCGATCCGAATGAATACAGCCGAGTCAGCAACATACCCAAGTCATTGCTGGATCGCCTGCCACGCTCAACCAAATTACGTCGACGTGCCAGCGCTGCAGCCGCCGGTGAGGCGACCCGATTGAAGATATACCCGAATGGGGCGGGCAGGCCAAGAGTTATTTCGGTAAGGCCACCCGCCGAACTTGAAATCAGTGCGACGCCGTACACCCGATCACGGATAACATCAGGCTGCTGCTCAGCAAATGCCATGATGCTCATGCCGCCCATTGAATGACCGACGAGCATGAGCGGCCCATTCGGAGCAACCGCCGCGATTAGGTCGCCAAGATCTTCACCCAGTTGATCAACATGATGTGAATCGAAATCGGCCCGCTCAGACCGACCGTGGCTGCGCTGGTCATAAAATACCAATCGCGCCTTACCTTGAAGGGCTTTGCGCTGGAAATACCAAGAATCCAAACTCAGGGCGTAACCGTGGCAAAAAATAATTGTCAGTGGCGAAACGGCCTCATCGATTTCGACATGAAGTGCCGTACCGTCTTTGGTTATAACATCGCGCTCTATCGAGTCAAACTCATCCATAGACCACTTATCATCAGGTTTTGAGCCGCGCGAAAGCACGATGCGTTCTACGGCCGCCCCGGCCGCAGCGCCAGCCGCAAGTACCCCAGCAGCAAGTAGGCCACCGCCCACCACCCGAATCGCATTGCTCATATCCCGACTCACGGGGCACC
>CAMDKJ010000117.1 GCA_945900705.1 Bifidobacterium breve
GCTGGTGCCGATTGGCGCGAGGCGGGGTGCTCAATGTGTTTAGCCATGAACCCGGACAAATTAGCCCCCGGGGAGCGCAGTGCGTCAACTTCAAATCGGAATTTCGAAGGCCGTCAAGGCCCGGGTGGTCGCACCCACCTGGTGTCGCCGGGAGTTGCAGCGGCCACCGCGGTGGTCGGTACCTTGGCCGCTCCCGCTGACCTTCCAAACCTCGTTTAAGGAGCAGGCAATGGATGCATTTACCACCCATACGGGTACCGCGGTGCCACTACGCCGAAGTAACGTCGATACCGATCAGATCATCCCCGCCGAGTACCTAAAGCGGATTTCACGCAACGGTTTTGAGGATGGCCTATTTGCTTCTTGGCGTAAAGATCCCGAGTTTGTCTTGAATCAGCAGCAGCACGTTGGTGCCACTATCTTGGTGGCCGGCCCCGATTTTGGTACCGGCTCTTCACGTGAGCACGCCGTTTGGGCTTTGCAGAACTATGGTTTCAAAGTAGTTATTTCCTCGAGATTCGCAGATATCTTCCGGGGTAACTCGGGTAAAGGTGGGCTACTGACGGCCCAGGTGCCGCAGGAAACCGTTGAGGAGCTTTGGTCACTGATTGATGCTGACCCTTCGACTGCGGTAACGGTAGACCTAGATAGGCAGCAGATCCGTGCCGGCCAGCTAAGTGCCGATTTCGATGTTGATGGCTATGTGCGGTGGCGTTTGATGGAGGGCTTGGACGATATTGGCATCACTTTGCAGTCGGTGGATTTGATAACAGCCTTCGAAAAGCAACGTCCGGGAATCACTCCAACCACCATTTGAACGTTTTTCTGCCTTCAACGGGCATGTGGTTGCCCACATCACGGTGTGTCGATTGGCGTAATCCTTTAATTCGCAATAGTTTTTCCCCTGTCGACATCCGTCGATTTTGAGCTAACGTCGATCCTCCTGAAAGGTTTTTCCCGTGAATAAGGCAGATTTGATTGATTCGGTGGCCGCAAAACTCGGTCACACCAAGCGCGACGTAACCGACATCGTTGAATCCTTCATCGAGGAGACAAAAAAGGCTGTTGCCAGCGGTGAGCGCGTTGCTCTCAGTGGCTTCGGTATCTTCGAAGCTCAGGCCCGCAAAGCACGCCTAGGCCGTAACCCACGTACTGGTGAAACGGTGCAGATCAAAGCCACGAAGACCCCTAAGTTCCGCGCTGGCGCGGAATTCAAGGCGGTAGTTTCCGGCAATAAGAAGGCTGCTGCGAAGAAGGCTCCGGCTAAGAAGGCTCCGGCCAAGAAGGCTGCTGCGAAGAAGGCTCCGGCCAAGAAGGCTGCTGCGAAGAAGCGCTAAGCAAGTTGTCCGCGCGAATGGCCCACCAAATTGGTGGGCCATTCGCTTTTTGACGGCTCGGAAGCGCATTTATTGTGGCAGGTGAATTGAATCCACGGCGCCACTTGGCGACAGTGCAATAGCTAGTCGCTGGCCAACGCGTAATTGAAGGAACACCGATTCGGCTACCTGCTGCTCGGTAACTTGTAGTAGCAAGCCCTCTTCTGTTGCAACTTGCGCAACTCCGTTCGGCAGCCAGCGATAGAAAGTAGCCGCAATCATTGTTTAATATTTCGCTGCAGTGTGGATTCGGTAGCCGGCCCGACGCCAATGCGTATCGCATCCCAAAGATCGACTTGGGTGTCTACATCGCGGTGCACGCGCGCTAGGCGATGACGCTCTGATGGGTTCTCCGAAAGTCCGATCTCTACGTAGCCAAGTGCTGCATGGCGAGCGCGCGAGCGTGTACCAAATGCCGGCGTGCACCCGGCGATGGTGTGAGACATCAACATGGTGGTGCCAATCCCTTGGGTGTCGGCGACGAACGAACGCTCGTAGATGCCCGCGTAACGAAGCACAAAATCAATCACCTCACCGGTTAAGCAGGGAAGGTCACCAGCAACGATGGCAATGCCTAAGTCAGGTGGGGTCAACGAGGCGCCGAATAATGCCGCTTCATTTAGTCCCCGGTGTGGGGATTCAGGGGCCCACAGGTGATTGGCCTCGGCCGCAACTTGCTGCACGTTCGGGTCATCTGTCACCACGGTGACCTGAACTACGGCTTCTGAGTCACCAAGTGCGCTGAGAACGTCCTGCAGGAAAGCCAAAGCCAGTTCGGGACGGGCCGGGTCATCCGCCGGCATTAGCCGAGTTTTAGCCCCGGTCAGGGCTTTGACTGGTAGCACGACGGCCCAACGGCTTGGCCCGCTGATCAGCCCACCGGTAATGTTCACGGGCACTACTGTGGCATGGTGCATATAACGCGCCGCGACCCCTTGGGTTGGGGCTATCGGGTCACCGTATTTTTGTTGACCCCGCTACTTAACCTTTTGACCAAAAGGCACTGGGAGGGCACCGAGAACATCACGATGCAACAAGGTGGCATGGTGGTCGCCACTAACCACATCTCCTGGTTTGACCCGCTCGTGACTTCGCATGTCTTATGGGATAACGATCGGCCGCCGAGATTCTTGGCGAAGGAGTCTGTTTTTCGGGTCCCGATTGTGGGGGCGATTATTACTAGCGCAAAGCAAATTCGGGTATATCGCGAAACCAGTAACGCCACCGATGCGGTGCGCGATGCCATCGCGGCCGTTAATTGCGGTGAGTGTGTGGTGGTTTATCCAGAAGGCACCATCACGCGCGAACCGAACCTGTGGCCGATGACCGGCAAGACGGGGGCAGCCCGGATAGCGCTGGCCGCCGGTTGCCCATTGATTCCGATGGCGCAATGGGGGGCTCAAGAGGTGATGCGCCCATACCGCAAGGAATTTCGCATCCTGCCCCGTAAAACCATGAAGATCTTGGTTGGGCCACCCATCGACTTGTCAGATTTACGAAATCGCCCGCTCGATGCCGATACATTGCACCTTGCAACGAATCGATTGATGGATGCCCTCACCGGGCTGCTCGCGCAAATTCGTCAGGAGACCCCACCCGAGGAGCGTTACGTGTTTGACCGTGAGGAGCATTCGTGACCGAAATTCGGGTTGCCATCATGGGTAGTGGGTCTTGGGGCACCGCATTTGGCATGGTGCTCGCCGACGCCGGGTGTGAGGTACTGATGTGGTCGCGCGAGGCTGCCGTGGCCCGGCAGGTCAATGAGGAGCATTTGAATTCTGCTTACCACCCCGGTATTACTCTGCCCGCTAAATTACATGCGACAACCGATGCCAGCAAGGCGCTCGCGGGAGCTTCGATCGTGGTGCTCGCGTTGCCCTCTCAAGTTTTACGGGCCAATCTACAAACTTGGAAAGAAGAGTTAGCCCCCGGAAGTGTGGTCGTAAGTTTGATGAAAGGTATTGAGTTCGGCACTTCGCTGCGGATGAGTGAAGTCATTGCCGAAGTCACCGGGGTTGAGCCCGGCCGCATCGCGGTGATTTCTGGCCCAAACTTGGCCGGTGAAATCGCGCTGCGCCAGCCAACGGCAACAACAGTCGCCTGCGCCGATGAGGCCAGCGCTTTGGCACTGCAGGAAGCCTGCACCACTGACTACTTTCGCCCGTACTGGACAACTGATGTAGTCGGCACTGAGATCGGGGGCGCGGTCAAGAACGTAATCGCACTCGCCAACGGCATCGCGGTCGGTATGGGGCTCGGAGAGAACTCGCAGGCATCTTTAATGACCCGGGGGCTCGCTGAGATGGCTCGCCTCGGTGTTGCCCTTGGAGCCGACCCGTTGACATTCCAGGGCTTAGCGGGCGTTGGTGATCTGGTTGCTACCTGCCAGTCACCCCTCTCGCGCAACCGCTCCTTCGGTGAAAACCTGGGGCGTGGTTTATCGGTTGAGCAAACAATCGAAGTTACCAAGCAGACCTGCGAGGGCTATAAGAGTTGCCAGCCGATTCTGGACCTAGCCAAACTTCATGATGTCGATATGCCAATCACCGAGCAGGTGGTTGCCGTACTTCATCACGGTCAGTCCCCGAAAATGATGGCTTCTGCTTTTATGTCCCGCGACACTAAGCGCGAAAGTGCGCTCACCTAGGTTTTTACCTGAGCACCAAGTCCAAAGCCTGCTTGAGATCACGCCAGAGGTCGCCGGCATTTTCAATGCCGAAGGATAAGCGGATTAAGTTCTCAGGGACGGTGGCGCTTTCCAGGGGCCAGCGGCGCCGACGTTCAAGGAGCGACTCAACTCCACCAAGGCTGGTCGCATACGTCCAGATATTTGTGCTTTCACAAACCGCATCTGCCGCATCGGAGCCTTGGGCAATTTCGATGGCCGCCATCGTGCCGAACCCTGGGTAGCGCACCCTTGAGACCGCTGGGTGTTCGGCCAACAGAGCAACAATCGATTTGGCATTCTCTTGTGCCTTTTCAATGCGAATGGCCAAGGTGCGGATACCCCTTAATGCCAAATAGCAGTCAAAGGCGCTTGGCAGTGCACCGAGGAAAACTCGCCGCGTGCGAATCCGCTCGGCAATCTCCGGGTCGGTCGAGACTAATGCGCCGAGTAGCAAATCTGAGTGTCCGCTCAGTGCTTTGGTGACACTGTGCATGACGATGTCAGCGCCGTCGGTGATTGGCTGCTGCAGAATCGGGGTGGCGAAAGTGTTATCGACCAATACCAATGCCCCGTTGCTATGAGCGGCGGTAATACAGGTGGGCAGATCAGCAACCTGCAGCATTGGATTTGTTGGTGATTCAATCCACAGCATGGCTGCGCCCTTGCAGGCGGCCACTACAGCGGTGGTGTCGTCAACTTCAACTATGCGAAGTTGAATCCGGCCGATCTCCTCAAGTTCGCGCAGGCGCACGGCCACGCCCGTGTAGGCCGCACTTGGAGCAACCACCACCGCACCCATTGGCACGAGGTCCATCGCAGCATTTGCGGCCGCCATTCCCGAGGCGAATACGGTCGCTAGCCCACCTTCGAGCCCACCGATAACGTCCTCTAGCGCATGTGAAGTGGGGGAATCGTAACGTGCGTACTCCATGGGGCCACCCGCGATAAAACTGGAGGCTGGCGCGATCGGGGTATTGAGCGGCGCATCGGGGACGCGCTCGGGCCGCCCGGCTGACACCACGAAGGTGTCAACGGATTGGCCGTGGCCGATGGTGCCTTCAGGGGGGTTAGTTACGGGCATGGCATGAACATTAGCCATGCACCCGGTGGTTATCGACTCAGAGTCCAGCAGATACGGTCTGAGGGTGGACCGGGTTCGCATTGCGGTGATCTTCGGTGGCCGAAGCGGTGAGCATCACATCTCCTGTGTCAGTGCCGGGGGCATTCTGCGGGCCTTGAATCCTGAGATTTACGAGGTCATCCCAATCGGTATCACCCCGGCAGGTCACTGGGTGTTGCAAGACAATGACGCCGATCGTTTGGCTATTCAAGGTGGAGTGCTGCCTGCTGTTGATCGCAATGCGCCCGAAGTCGCACTCAACGTTGATCCGACTGCTGCGGGCTTGACGATCCACCAGCCGAATCAAGTACCTGAATCCCTTGGTCGCGTAGATGTGGTGTTCCCGGTGCTACATGGTCCCTGGGGTGAGGACGGCACCATTCAAGGACTACTTGAGATGGCCGGAGTTCCGTACGTTGGGTCCGGAGTTCTCGGGTCTGCGCTAGCGATGGATAAAGGTTTCATGAAGGCGGTTTTTCAGCAGGCCGGATTAGCCGTTACCCCCTACGAGGTGGTTACCGATACACAGTGGCGCCTTGATCGCGAAGCTTCACTACTTCGGGCTCGAAGTCTTGGTGAGGTGGTGTTTGTTAAACCAGCACGCGCCGGCTCGTCTAATGGCATCACTAAAGTTCGCGACCCCGGGTTACTTGAAGCG
>CAMDKJ010000118.1 GCA_945900705.1 Bifidobacterium breve
GCCACTACCGGTGGTATCACAATTTTATCGGGTTCGATGGCTCCAGAAGGTGCCGTTGTAAAAAATGCGGGAGTACCGGTTGATGTCTTCGAAGGTGCTGCACGGGTGTTCGAGCGTGAGCAATCTGCGATGGCCGCACTCGAAGATGGCACCATTCAAAAAGGCGATGTCGTCGTCATTCGCTACGAGGGCCCCAAAGGCGGCCCGGGTATGCGCGAAATGCTGATGATTACCGGAGCCATCAAGGGCGCCGGGTTGGGCAAGGACGTCATGCTCATCACCGATGGCCGGTTCTCCGGTGGCACCACCGGGCTATGCGTTGGCCACGTTGCTCCCGAGGCCGTAGATGGCGGCCCCATCGGGCTAGTTGCCAATGGGGATCGGGTCCGAATCGATATTGGCGCCCGGACTTTAGATCTACTTGTCGATGAGGCCGAACTAGCTAAGCGGGCGGCGGCATTTGTGCCGCTGCCGCACGGCTACACCAGGGGGGTCCTGGCCAAATACACCAAACTGGTGGGCTCGGCCTCCAAAGGCGCGGTCTGCGACTGAGGGATAAACATGCGGCTACTTAGAATCGGTCCGGTTGGCTTGGAAAAGCCTGCAGTTCTCGATGGGGATGGGAATCCTCGCGACGTCTCTTCGATTGTCGGCGACTTCAACTCGGACTTCTTTGAATCCGGCGGGGTGCAACGCCTTCAGAGTCTGGATTTAGGTGCACTGCCGGTGCTATCCAAAGATCTGCGCGTGGGTGCGCCGATCGCGAGGCCGGGTAACCTCGTGGCCGTCGGCCTTAACTATGCAGACCACGCGAGTGAGGCGAACATGGCGATCCCGAGTGAGCCGATCTTGTTTAATAAAGCCCCGAACACGGTTATTGGACCCTTTGATGACATCCACTTCCCCCGCGGTGGGACCAAGGTCGATTGGGAGGTTGAGCTGGGTATTGTGATTGGTACCAAGTGCCGATACCTCGAATCTTCACCAGCGGCACTATCTTGCATCGCAGGGTTCGTCGCCATCAACGACGTTTCAGAGCGTGCGTTTCAGGTAGAGCGTGGTGGTCAGTGGGTGAAGGGAAAGGCATTCGAGACGTCATGTCCAACCGGACCTTGGCTCGTTACCCCCGATGATGCAGGCATTCCGGAGCATTTTGATCTGTGGCTCGATGTTAACGGCGTGCGTCGACAAACAGGCAGCACTTCCAAGATGATCTTCGATGTGGGAACGTTGCTCCACTACATATCGCAGCTGATGGTTTTGGATCCTGGTGACCTAGTGATCACGGGAACTCCGCCCGGTGTGGGTATGGGGATGGCCCAGCCCGAGTGGCTGAAGGTAGGCGACGTGGTGACGTTGGGAGTTACAGCCCTAGGTGAACATCGCACTTTGGTGGTCGCGGCGCCCTAGTCGCACCCAGGGCTTAGGTTCCTCTCATTCGTTCTTGTACGAATCCCAGTCCGCCCCGCTGAGAATGCCGCCGTCAATAACGATCGACTGGCCGGTTATGTAGGCCGATGCGTCGGTGGCCAAGAAGATGATTGCGCCGACCATCTCCTCGGGCAGCGCGAGCCGGCCGATTGGTGTCGTCTCGTCGAACCAGCGTTGACGATGTGGCTCACCCCACAGAGGCATCGTGAACTCGGTCTTGATCACCGAGGGCTCGATGCAGTTCACCCGGATGCCGTCAGCAGCCCACTCCCGGGCGCAACTGCGGGTCATGGAGCTGACCGCCGCCTTGGTGGCTGCATATACCGAAATAGTTACGAAGCTGAACCGGGCGCTAAGCGAGCTGAGGTTGACAATGGCACCCTGGCCAGCGGTCTTCATGATCGCGTGGGCCGCCTGGCTTGCGAAATAGACGGCGCGCATGTTTACAGCGACGATGGCATCGAAGTCCTCGGGGGTGACCTCGTCGATCGTCTTACGTCGATTTATGCCCGCCCCATTGATGAGCACGTCTAAGCCACCCAGGCTCTGTGCACCTTGGTGCACCATTTGATAAGCTGCGTCAGCACTGGAAATGTCGCAGCTGATAGCGACCGCGCTGCCGCCTGCTGCTTCAATGCGCGCCCGCACTGGCTCTACCTTCTCGGCCGAGATGTCTTGGACTGCAAGCAGGGCGCCCCGAGCCGCCATAGCCTCGGCAACCAGTGAGCAGACCGACCCGCCGGCACCGGTGATGATGACGCGCTTACCTTGCAAGGAGAAGAGCGGGTCAGAGTGCGGATTGGTCATGGCTTCCTTCGGGTCGGTCGATAATCGTGAGTCCGTTCGGGGCTGCCGTGATCCTCTCATCTAGGAATCCGTGCAGGTGCACGACGCGCTCCCGCGCAGACGCGTTGACGACGATCAGGCGCGATCTGCTTTCGTTGACGAGGATTAGCGCATCGCAGGTCTCCGGGTTACTTGAGGCGCATAGGCGAATTAGGCGGTAGCCGGCAAGTGCGGCAAAAAATGCGTGTACGGGGTAGGGCTCTGCGCTCAAAGCGTCGATGACCCCGCGCGGGCCGACGGTCTCGAAGTAGGTGACCGAGTCGATGGTGCCTGGTCTGGCGATAGAGCCAATGGATAGCGCAGCCCAAACTGCCGCGAACCAGGTAGGTTGCCGGTAGTCGTCCGACGCCGGCAGGTGATCATTGCTGAGGTCAGATGTTGGGTCCGTTGCGTTCGGATTGAATCGCGGGCGGAGTGTGATCGGTGCTACCGAGATCCACGAGGTGCCAGCTAGTCGTGGTGCATCACGTGCGATCACCATGGCGGTGGCGGAATTTTGAATAATGGTGCGATCATCGAAGGAATGCACCTGCGGATTCATCGAGAAGCCCACGAAGTCGAGATCCGAAGTGTCGGGAGGCTGACGATTCAGTTCCGTGAAGTACAGGTTGGTTCCACCACCGATGCACGCGGCTGCACCAAAAGCCGTTCGAGCGAGGTCAGTCCAGTTACGTGAGGTGACTAACTCGTCGCTCCGAAAAATGAACCAACGTGCGACGATGCCACCCAACTCGTTATCAATACGGGCCAGTAGGTCGAGTGCTGCTGCGTCTGCGTCGAACAAGGCGACGTGCAGGGAGCAGTCAAGGCTCCCTGCCTGAAATGCTGCGTCTCGGAGGTGACGCTCCATCTCTTTTGCATTGACGCTTGCATCAATGCTGATGCGAAGATGGTCCAGAGCCAGCATTCGAAGGGCAGCCAAGTGCGCATCGGTGAGCTGCTTATCGTTGGCTTGAAGCCCGATCCTAGGCAGCGGGGCGACAGCGTCGAAAACCTCGATTTCGATGGTCCGGTCCGGCGATTGAGTTGCCGGTGGAATCCCTGTGAAGGTAATTCGTGCGGACTGTTCGAAGCGCCAACTGGGCAATACGGTCACCGGAAAGGGCAGGGCGATAGGTGTGCAATAGGTCTTGTATGAGGCATCACTCCAGTTTCGGTGATCCTCGGTTTCGAAAATCTCACCGCTTAGCTCAAGGCGGACGTTGAATCCGGGCGTGATCTCATGCGTCATGGCCCTGATGTCGCGAAAAGGCTGATGTGGACTGATGGCGTCAGGGAAGCGGGCCTCCTCGGTATCGCCACTTGTATGTTCGATGCGGACATGTGCCCCGGCTAGGGCCATCGGATGAAGCACGCACAAGCCGAGGCGATTGCGTAGGAAGGGCTCGGTCGTATCACCGGTAACGGAGTAGGTGATGGAACCATCAAAAGCGCCTTCGATCGCGCACGCCCAAGTGAACGCCCGTGCATCGAAGGTGCCTTGCGCGGTAAAACGTACCGAGAAGCCGTCAGATGCCTGGTCAACCTCAACTGCGCTTAGGAGCCACGGACGCGAGGTCCAGTTCCGGTCCTGAAAGACCATGTATACGCGCCTGATGATTTCAGTGTTGCCGACGCGGATGCAACGCAGGTCCCCGTTATCGAGATCGACTACTACCGGTCCTGCGGATAACTGCATCGGAGTTGTGGTCAGAGCGAGCTCCCCACCGCGTATACCTGACCAGTGGCGAGCGACTCGTAGGCACCCAGGGTGATATCGAGGAGTCCTAGCGTCTCGGCACCGGAGCACTCGGGCAACACGCCGGACTTCAGGCAGGCAACCCACTGGCGCTGCACGTTGACCACGCTGTCTTGGATGGCGTTCCATGGCTCCGAAGTCCATCCGTGATCAGGGATTACCAAATTCTCGTCAATTACCCCAGCGCCGGAGACCACCTGTAGGTGGTAATTAGGGCCGAGGGTGATTTTTCCCTGTGTCCCTTCGATGGTTACGAAAGTCTGGGGATACGTGTTGCGGTCGGACCTAGTTTCGTAGCTAGCATCGACAATGCACGTGGCCTCGGGCATGTGCATCAACACTGTCGCGACATCCTCGCCTTTGATGCGCGGGTTAACTCTCAGCGCACTGGTGAAGATCGTCTGCGGCTCGCCGATGAAGAACCGGGCGAGGTCGAATAGGTGCACCGCGACGTCAACAATGATCATGCGCTCAGACTCGACGAGCCACGCCTGTGCCGCGTACACGTCGTGTGCTGTGCGAAAACTCATCCGCCCGAAGAAAGGGCGACCGATGACTCCATCGTCAATGAGCTGCTTAATGCGCCGCATGGGGGACTGGAATCGGAAGTTTTCGTGCACCATGAAAGGCAGATTCTTGGCCGCCATAGCGTCGACCATCGCGCGTGCATCTGCCATCTCCCAGGCTAGGGGCTTTTGGCAGATGGCGGCGACCCCGAACTCCGCGGCGAGTTCGACCATCATGCGGTGGGTCGGCGGTGTCGTGGCGATGTCGACGAAGTCCAGCTGCTCGTTCGCTAGCAGTTCGCGGGCGTCGGTGTAGGCGCGGCCGCCGAACTGCAGAGCTGCCGATTGCGCCTTGGTGGCGTCAATATCGCAGGTGGCTACGAGCTCGACCCCGGGGATCTGCGCCCACGCATGCAGATGGTTCTGGGCGAAGAAACCTGTTCCGATCATCGCGAAGCGGTAGGGGCGACTCATAATTCCACCGGTCTGCTCGGATCGGTGATCCACTCGCTCCATGACCCTACATACATACGTGATCCGGGGAGTCCGGCATGTGTCATCGCAAGGACGTTTTGCGCCGCCGTAATCCCAGAGCCGCAGTAGAAGATCACGTCAGCCGGTGCTTGATCCCCGATTAGGCTTATGAAGTGCGCGCGCAATGCGTCGGTGCTCAGGAAGCGACCATCGGATTCCATGGTAGCGGCGCGATCGGCGAGCCCGGCGCCAGCGATGTGGCCGCGAATCGGGTCGTAGTACTTACCGCGCCCGTGGTAACCCTCTTCGCCGCGTGAGTCAAATACGCAGGTCATCTCCTGAACGCGGGCCGAGTCGACTTCGCCTACGTCGGCGATAAATTCTGGTCGCAGTTTGGGGGGATAGACGCTCGTCGTAGGGGTTGGCACCTTCGTGGACACGCTGCCCCCTGCGGTGAGCCACGCCTCGTAGCCGCCGTCAAGCACGGCAACCGCATCGTGCCCGAGCCACCGCAGCATTAGCCAGAGCCGAGCCGCGGCCATCAGGCCGCCCTCGTTGTCGTAGGTGACTACCTGCGTGGATGGGCTGATGCCCCAGTCGCCGAGTTGGGCCGCGAACTGCTCCGCATCGGGGAACGGCCGCCTCCCGGTTACTCCGTCAATGATCTCACCGGACATGTGTTCAGCTAGATCGGCCTGATGTGCTCCGGGAATGTGGCCCGCTAGATATGAGTACTTTCCCCACTGCTCATCATCGAGTGAGAACCTGGCATCGAGGATGACA
>CAMDKJ010000119.1 GCA_945900705.1 Bifidobacterium breve
TGCGGAGCCGTTTTCGGTCGACTCACGGTTGACAATGCGATCGAGATATTTTCCGGCTCTCAGCGACTGCTATTAACTTCCGACAATTACCGCGGCCGTACCTGCTATTCGCCACCACTGCAGGTTGCTGAAATCGCCGTCCGACAAAACATGGGTATTTTCGAGCGCGATGTGCTGGATGTGCTTCGAGTAATAGAAGATCGCGCCTTGCCTATGCCGGCGCTAGCGCAGCTACCAGGGGTTGGGGAATCACTAGTTGCCGAGGTGCGCCACGAAGACGGACGGGCTTGGCAGGTGAACCTTAGGTGCGAAGAACTTACCCAACCGCGACCTAAATCATGTGGGAGCGAACCCACCACCGCGGCCATTTGGCGTAGTGTCGGCCTAGCCGAAGTTACGCCATGGCACCACGGGTGAACTATTACCAAGATTGAACTACTAACCTTGAGTTAGCTGTGCCGCTTTAAGTAAGTCTTCGGTGCTTTGAATAGTAGTTCGGTCGCGACCTTTACCGGCACCAAGTGCTCGCTCAGCCGCATCAATTGCGCGCCAACCTAAATTACCAACAACCTGCTTCCCGGAGCCGGCCAGCCAGGAATCGAAATCAGCCGGGCTCGACAATGGCGCGATCGGCAACTTATCGCAGTCAGCCAGCAACGAAGCCACGGTCGCTGTCGCATCCTTTTTATTCGTACCGATGATCCCGGTTGGGCCACGCTTGATCCAGCCGGCTACGTATTCACCGCTCACCGCGCGACCGTCACACTGAACCCGACCATCCACGTGCGGGATAACGCTGCGATCTTCATCAAATGACACACCAGATAAGGCCAGGCCCCGGTAACCCACACTGCGGACCACCAGATCTGCAGCAATCACGAAAGTCTCGCCGGTGCCTTTGGCGCCACCTGCGCCATCCAGCTCGGTGCGTTCGACGACCACCTCACGCACTCGAGTATCACCGCGGAGCTCTACCGGACGAGACATGAAGTGCAAGTGAATACGCCGTGATTTTCCGGTTTGTTCTTTTGTGGCCCACGCTTTCACTACTTCGACATTGCGGGCCACCGCTTTATCGTCGGCAATAACTTGCTCACTCGCGGCGTCGAATACTAACTCGGCAGGGTCGACCACGATGTCAGCGTCACCCAGTTCACCCAGTTCACGCAGTTCTTTTGTGGTGTAGGTCGCCTGTGCTGGCCCTCGCCTGCCCAGCACATGAATATCGGTGATAACCGACTTTCGCAGGGTGTCGAATACGTAATCGGGCATATCGGTATGCGTTAGTTCATCAACTGTCTTCGCCAACACGCGGGTAACGTCAACTGCCACATTTCCTACGCCCACCACAACGACACAGGTAGCTGTCGGGATTAGCCGCTCAAAAGTCTCGCGATCAGCATCGGGGTGCCCGCAGTACCAAGCCACTAGGTCGGTAGCAGCCACACTGGCATCTAGGTCTTCACCTGGTATTGCAAGTCGACGGTCACGCGAGGCGCCATAAGTGAACACAATGGCATCGAAATACTCGTGAATGGTGGCAACCGAAATATCAACCCCAACCTCGACATTGCCGATGAAACGCACCCCAGGCTTTTCGAAAACTTTGTCAAGGGTGTCGCGCACCGAACGAATGCTGATGTGGTCAGGGGCTACGCCGTAACGCACCAACCCAAATGGCACCGGCAATTTGTCAATGACATCAACAGTGACCGGGATCTCCTGTTGGCTAACTAGCGCATCCGCCGCATACATACCTGATGGACCAGAACCCACCACTGCAACGCGTAACGGTCGAGCCATGCTGTGACCTCCAAGTGGCTAGTTAACCGCGCCTATTTGCCGCAGAGCGTATTACTAGGCATCAATTCGCGCCCGATCCAACCCGGCGGCACCTTCGACAATGAACTCCTTTCGAGGGGCAACTTCACCACCCATTAGGAGATCGAATATGGCGCTCGCCCCAGCAACATCCTTCATGGTGATTCGACGCAGGGTTCGGTGGGCGGGATCCATTGTGGTCTCGCGCAGTTGGCCAGCATCCATCTCACCTAATCCCTTGTAGCGCTGGATAGGATCCTTGACTTTCTTGCCGCGTTTATTCGCATCGGCTAAAACCGACTTCATCTCGCCATCGGAGTAGGTGTAGATAAGTTCATTTCCTTTGCTCCCGGCATTCACAATTTCGAGTCGATGAAGCGGTGGCACTGCCGCATAGACCCGCCCGGCCTCCAACAGTGGGTGCAGATAGCGGTTGATCAAGGTCAATAGCAGACATCGAATATGCGCGCCGTCAACGTCTGCATCGGACATCAGGATCACTTTGCCGTATCGCGCTTGCTCAAGATCAAATGATCGACCAGAACCAGCGCCGATTACCTGAATAATCGAGGCGCACTCAGAGTTCTTGAGCATGTCCGCGAGGGACGACTTCTGCACATTTAAAATCTTGCCACGGATCGGCAGCAGCGCTTGGTGATCGGCATTTCGGGCCACTTTCGCGGTACCCAGCGCGCTATCGCCTTCAACAATGAACAATTCACTGCGCTCGACGTCGTCGGTTCGACAATCCACCAATTTAGCCGGCAAGGCAGATGACTCAAGTGCAGTCTTTCGCCGTTGGGTATCGCGGTGGGTCCGCGCAGCCACCCGCGCACGCATGGCATTCGCGGCTTTCTCTAGGACCGATTTCGCGGCGACTTTCTCACCCCTGGGCGGGTTGGTAAACCACGTGGTTAACTCCTTGGTGACCACGTTACCCACTATCCGCGTGGCAGCGGGGGTTCCTAAAATCTCTTTAGTTTGGCCTTCAAATTGTGGCTCGGCGAGGCGCACGGTGACAACAGCGGTCAGGCCCTCAAAAACGTCATCCTTGGTGATGGTGTCTTCGGCGCCTTTTAGAATCTTTGCGGCCCGCACTTGGTCATTGACAGTCTTAACGATTGCTCTCTCAAATCCGGTCAGGTGGGTACCACCCTTGGGAGTCGCGATCACGTTCACGAAAGAACGAATATCGGATTCGTAGCCGGTATCCCAGCGCAAGGCGATATCGACACCCAATTCACGTTCAACGTCTTGCGGCGTCATGTGCCCTTTGTCATCCAGCACCGGGACGCTCTCGCGGAAGTGCCCCTTGCCGTGCAATCGAATCACCGAGCTCACGGGCTCACCAACCGATAAGGCCTCGACATATTCGGTGATGCCACCTTTGTGCTGAAAAGTCTCCTCGTAGCGATCTTCGGGATCGCGTAAATCGATGACCGTAATAAGTAATCCCGGAACTAAGAACGTGCTTTGCACTGCGCGCTCGCGCAGCCCTTCGCGGTCATAGGCGGCATCCTTGGTGAATACCTGCGAATCAGCCCACCACCGCACCCGGGTGCCGGTTCGAGTGCGCGGGCAGGTACCAGCGATATGCAGGCCACTCTTGCGGGTGAAATCCCCCAACGGACCAACTCCGTCAAAGACTCCGGGCACCCCCCGCCTGAAAGACATGGTGTGGGTCTTTGCCCCGCGGTCGACTTCCACATCTAGCCGTGCAGAAAGCGCATTGACCACCGAGGCACCAACCCCGTGTAGGCCTCCGGATGCCGTATAGGAACCGCCGCCGAACTTACCGCCGGCATGTAACTTGGTCATCACGACTTCAACGCCGGTCAATTTGGTCTTGGGTTCAACATCGACCGGGATCCCGCGACCATCATCACTAACCTCGGCTGAACCGTCAGGATGCAAAGTCACGATGATTTTCTTGCATGACCCGGCGAGGGCCTCATCAATCGCATTGTCGACGATCTCCCAGAGGCAGTGCATTAACCCGCGGCCATCATTTGATCCGATGTACATTCCCGGGCGCTTGCGAACGGCATCCAAGCCCTCCAGCACGGCCAGGTTCTTGGCGGTATACGCCCCACCAGCAGCAATGCCAGCACCACCGGCACCGCCAACGGCACTAGTTGCTGCCGATCGGGCTGATTTCCGGGGCATTTTGGTGACCATTTGCCCTAGATTACGGCGAAATTGGCCGGATCTATCCCCCGGCCGGTCGTGTCGTCCACAGATCACCGCAACGCGTTCGCTCTGCGTGAACCAACGGCCTGCGGCGTGTCGGGAATGCAATTGTGGTGAGAGACTGTTACCAATGGCGACAAGCACAAACAAATGGCCGAGGAGGTGCCTGGTACATGACCACGACGATGACTGCCCCTGCACTTAGTGCAACCGATAGGTGTGACCGCTGCAACGCACAGGCTTATGTGCGCGTGGTATTGCGCGGCGGCTCCGACCTACTTTTCTGTGGGCATCACTGGTCACGCCATGAACTGGCCCTGCGGCCGAGGGCTGCCACCATCGTCGATGAGACCCATCGCCTAACGGATGCACCTGCTAGCGACACCCGGTAGATAATCACCGAAAAGGTCTTTGCGCCGATCATTTCAGGGTGCCACTGGATAACTTGGGTGCGGGTCAATCCAAGTAATCGCGCAGCACCTGCGAACGTGAAGGGTGGCGCAGCTTCGACATCGTCTTACTCTCTATTTGCCGGATGCGCTCACGGGTAACCCCGTACACCTTGCCAATCTCGTCTAGTGTTTTTGGCTGGCCGTCGGTTAGGCCAAAGCGCATTCTGACAACTCCGGCCTCCCGGTCTGACAAAGTGTCAAGAACCGACTCGAGTTGCTCCTGCAGCAAGGTGAATGAAACCGCGTCGGCGGGCACAATCGCCTCGGAGTCCTCGATTAAGTCACCGAATTCACTATCACCCTCCTCGCCGAGTGGCGTATGAAGTGATATCGGCTCGCGTCCATACTTTTGAACTTCGACAACTTTCTCAGGAGTCATGTCGAGTTCCTTCGCCAACTCCTCTGGAGTTGGTTCGCGGCCCAAGTCTTGCAGCATTTGCCGCTGGACCCGGGCTAGCTTGTTAATTACTTCGACCATATGCACTGGAATTCGAATGGTTCGTGCTTGATCGGCCATGGCCCGCGTGATGGCCTGTCGAATCCACCAGGTGGCGTATGTTGAGAACTTGTAGCCCTTGGTGTAGTCGAATTTCTCGACCGCGCGAATCAAACCGAGGTTGCCCTCTTGAATCAAATCGAGGAACAACATGCCACGCCCGGTGTAGCGCTTTGCCAGCGAAACCACGAGTCGCAGGTTCGCCTCAAGTAGATGATTCTTCGCATTGCGACCATCACGTGCGATCCACTCGAGGTCACGATGCAGTTTCTTTTCGATTTTCTTGCCCTCATTGAGCATCTCTTCGGCGAAGAGCCCGGCTTCAATGCGCTTGGCAAGATCAACTTCCATCTCCGCATTTAGCAGTGGGACCTTGCCTATCTGCTTTAGATAATCCTTTACCGGGTCTGCGGTGGCACCGGCAACCATAACTGTCTGCACTGGCTCATCGGTATCGTCAACATCTGAGATAACGAAACTGGCCTCATCGCCATCACCGGTATCGGCGACGGCCTCAGCGATGTCTACGGCAATGTCAGCTTCAAGATCAGCCTCAAGAACCGCAACGACCGCGAGGTCCGCGGGATCAATATCTTCGGCATTGATTGCCACCAAGCCGTCCTCGGTCTCAATCACCTCGATCATTTTTAAGTCAATTTTCGCAGGAGCCGCCTTCTTCGCAGGAGCCGCCTTCTTCGCAGGAGCCGCCTTCTTCGCAGGAGCCACCTTCTTCGCAGGAGCCGCCTTCTTCGCAGGAGCCGCCTTCTTCGCGGAATTCTTTACCGGTGCCATCTTTGGA
>CAMDKJ010000120.1 GCA_945900705.1 Bifidobacterium breve
GGAATTCCCGCAGTACTTTCCGGCCGATGGCCAAGTTGAGCATGACCTCGGTGAAATCTGGTCGGCCACCTTGACCGCCAGCCGCGAGGCCCTAGCGAAAACCGACCTGACCGTCGGCGCGATTGGTGTCACTAATCAGCGCGAGACCATCTGCTTTTGGGACCGTGAGACCTTGGGTGCGGCGCGCCGGGCAATTGTTTGGCAGGACCGTCGTACTGCCGAAATGTGCGAGCAACTTCGCCGCGCCGGCCACGAACCCAAAGTCACCGAGTTGACCGGGCTCCGCCTAGACCCATATTTCTCAGCTACCAAACTCGCTTGGGTGCGCGAAAATGATCAGCAAACGTGGGCCCAAGTAATTAGTGGCCGGGTAGCGATCGGCACTATCGATTCTTATCTAATCGCGCGGATAACACGTGGCCTCCAACACGTTACCGATGCCACCAACGCCTCCCGAACCATGTTGTACAACCTCAACACCGGAACTTGGGACCGGTGGCTCTGTGATCTTTTCGGGGTGCCAATCGACGCCCTCCCCGAGATCGTCTCCTCATATGGTGTGATCGGCAATAGTGATGCTGCAAGTTTCCTCGGCATCTCCGCTCCGATCGCTGGGATTGCCGGTGACCAGCAGGCCGCCCTTGTCGGACAAGCCGGATTCACCCCCGGAGCGGCCAAATGTACTTACGGAACCGGCTCGTTCTTGCTCGTTCACACCGGTGCCAAGCCCGCCGCATCAACGCGGGGCCTGCTCACGACAGTTGCCTTGCAACATCTCGACGGTCGACGCGACTTCGCACTCGAAGGGTCGGTATTTGTCACCGGGGCGGCCGTGCAGTGGCTCCGCGATGGGCTAGGGATCATCGACAGCGCAGCCGAGGTTGAAGCCCTCGCGCGAAGTGTGCCCGATGCCGGTGGCGTTGTTTTTGTGCCGGCACTAACCGGCCTTGGTGCACCCGACTGGGATCCATCGGCGCGCGGGCTGATCATCGGCATCACCCGCGCTACCACAAAGGCCCATATTGCCAGAGCAACATTGGATGCGATCGCCTACGAAGTTGTTGATCTTGTCGAGCTCATGCGAACCGAAGGTGGGGTGGATCTAAGCGTGTTGGCGGTCGACGGTGGGGCTGCCGCCAATGATTTGCTTTGCCAAATTCAGGCCGACACCCTCGGCATCCCCGTCGACCGATCGGCGCAATTACAGACCACCGGACTCGGTGCCGCATTCTTGGCAGGGCTAGGTAACGGGGTATGGGATTCAACTGACGATCTAATTAACACCCGCCGTAGTTCGGGGATTTTCGTGCCCGGTGAAGTAAACCCAGAAGGCCATGCGAGGTGGCGTGACGCCGTGCAACGAAGTACAAATTGGGCCAGCAACTAGGCGCCAGAATCAGCAACTGACTGCGAATCAACTAGTGACTGCGAATCAGCCGGATCACCCATAGCGATTAGTTCCTTTGCCCGTGTCGCATACATGTCGACGTACTCCTGCCCGGATAACGTCATCAACTCATACATAACTTCATCGGTAACCGAGCGCAGGATGAACCGGTCGTCCTCAAGGCCCTCGTAGCGATCAAAAGTAAGTGGCTTGCCTACGCGAATACCAACTCGACGAAGTCGCGGCTTGATTACCCCGGGCGGTTGAATCTCATAGGTGTTGATCATTGCTACGGGAACGATAGGCACTTTCGCTTCAAGTGCCATTCGCGCCGCTCCGGTGCGCCCGCGATACAAAGTCCCATTAGGTGAGCGGGTGCCTTCAGGGTAAATACCGAGCAGCGCTCCGTCACCAAGTAGTCGGGTTGCGGTAAGGACTACTGATTCGGCACTGCGCCCGCCGGAGCGGTCAACCGGCACTTGCCCTACGCCGTTGAAGAAAAGCTTGGTGAAATAGCCCTTGACCCCCCGACCAGTGAAGTAGTCACTTTTCGCAAGGTAGGTAAGGGGGCGGTTTAGCACAACAGCCAAGAAGAAGGAATCCGAAAATGACAGGTGATTACTGGCGAGCATCGCAGCACCGCGATCTGGAAGGTTTTCGCGGCCCTCAACCCACGGGCGAAATAGGACGCGCAGCCACGGACCGATCACTAAATTCTTGAGTACCCAGTAGAGCACCTGATCTCCTTGACCGCGCGAATTTTCCAGCTCCGTGGTGGCAGACTAGCGGCTATGCCCCTGATGCCCGATGCAGAACCGTTCGCTTTCGATGCAGCCGAGTCGAATTCGGTGGCCATTTGTGTCCTCCATGGATTCACCGGATCCCCAAAATCGGTTACCCCTTGGGGGCGAGCCCTAGCCCAAGCTGGCTGGACGGTGCGAGTTCCGCGGCTACCAGGGCACGGGACCCGCTGGCAGGACATGAATATCACCACTTGGGAGGACTGGTATGCGGAGGCCGACCGCAATGTCTGCGAGCTCAAAGCCCATCACGATCAAGTTTTCATCATGGGCCTGTCAATGGGTGGGTCGTTAAGCCTACGAATCGCCGAAGAACATGGCTCGACGATCTCCGGAATCGTGCTGGTTAACCCAGCGGTGCACTCAGAGCGAGCCGACCGTCATCTACTTCCGCTCATCTACCGCTTCATCCCATCATTCCCCGGGGTCTCAAATGACATTGCGAAACCCGGCGTCGACGAAGGGGCCTACGATCGAATACCACTGAAAGCCGCCCATTCACTAACCAAACTCTGGACAGTTGTTAAAGCGGATATTGCCAAAGTGACCCAGCCCCTCCTCGTTTTCCACAGCGAACAAGATCATCTGGTTGAGCCATCCAATACGGCCTGGATTTTGGCGAACACTCGATCCGCCGATAAGACTGATGTCCTACTAACCAGGTCATTTCATGTTGCCACCATTGATTATGAGGCCGATGTAATAGAAAGCGGCAGCATCGACTTCGTCCGACGGGTGATTGCCAGCTGATGACATCACCTCCTCCTGAACCATCACCTGAACGAAATGATCCGGAGCAAGATAGCGCTTGGGAAGCCATCGTCGCGGATCTATCCGGTGACATGCGCATGGAAATTGGCGACCTCAATAGGCAAATAGCACCCGAGGAACCAGACCCATTTATTGAAGAACTGCTCTCCGAAGGTAGATTCGAACCGCCCGAGCCGCCGCCAATCCCGCGGCCTGACACCATCGGCAGATTCGCTTGGGCGGGGGCCATTGGCGGCCCAATCTTTTTGGTACTCATCTATGTCCTGGGGCTCGGGAGCTTTTTGACCACGCTGGCTCTCGTTGCCTCGATCGCCGGCTTTATCACCCTTGTCGCCCGCAAGCGCGAGCGTGAAGTCAGCGATGGCGAGCGAGATGATGGCGCCGTCGTCTAGCCCGACTTAGTAAACTCCCAGCATGAAAATAATTGGATCTAATTCGCGCCGTTTCGCCATTTGCGTTACCTCCATCGCGGCTCTCGTATTGGTTTTCGCGCCGGGAGCCGGCGCCGCTAAAGCCGATCTGATTTGGTACCTCGGTTCACCAACTCGCACCGTAATTGACCTGGGATCCGCTGGATCAAGTGTCGGCGATATCTCAGTCTCAACTGGTGATTTGTCGCGTAAGCCCTCAGGGTCCGCGATTGGTTTTTACACGACCAGCCAGATCACAGTGCGCGCTGGGTTACCCGGGGGCCAAGAAAATCGCGATGTAAGTTTGACCATAACCGCGCCGGGCGGTGTGATTTACGCTAAATCCTTAATCGTCGCGACACCCGGCGCGCCACCGAGTGAAGCCCAAACTTTCGCCATTACCGGTGGTACCGGAAAGTACGCGGGGGTATCCGGTGAATCAATCCACTCAGGCTTTACCAGCGCGGGCTCGAAGATTGCCTTCTACTTCAGCGACCACTGAGCTGCTGCGAGTTACTACGCGCTAGGTCGGCCGCGCCGATGAGTCCGGCGCGATTACCGAGAATGGCCAAGCGAATCTCCGGTGTCGGGCGTTGCCTCTTGCCGCTGAGTTTGTCGGACAAAGTCTGACGGGCGCTGGTGAGCAGGAAGTCACCGGCTTCGGAAACCCCACCGCCAATAACAAATGCCGTTGGGTCCAAAATCGCGGCTAAATCGGCCAAGCCCCGGCCGAGCCAAGTACCAACCTCCCTGAAAGCTTCGATGGCGACTAGATCCCCAAGCTCGGCAGCTTTGGTCAAGTGCACACCCTGCACCCCCTCCGGAGTGCCATCACCGAGTGATAGCAAGAGGCCAGCTTCACCGCGTCTACTCGCCGCAAGAGCTCTTGCATCGCGCACGAGCGCGTTACCGCTCGCATATTGCTCCCAGCACCCATTACGACCGCAGGCACACGGTAATCCGTCCGGGATCGCGTTCATATGGCCAATCTCACCGGCCGCACCATGTGCACCGCGCAATAGCACCCCGTCAATGATGATGCCGCCGCCGATGCCCGTGCCTACTGTCACCATGGTTAAGTCTTCAACATCTGCCCCAGCGCCAAACTTAAACTCGCCCCAGGCGGCCGCATTGCCGTCATTTTCGACCACAACCGGGAGACCAACAACTTCCTCCAGTAAGGACCGTGCCGGAACATTCGACCAACCAAGATTCGGGGCGAAGAAAACCGTTGACCTTGCCGAATCCACCGGGCCGGCAACCCCCAATCCAACGCCGACCACCGCCCCGGGGTACGGCGCACTTAGTTCGGCTACCACCTCGGCTACCACAGCAAGAGCCTTATTCGCATCATTGCGCGGTGACTCACGTCGCGCCGTGGTGACAATTGCACCGGACTCGTCTACCAAGCCCGCCAAGATTTTAGTTCCGCCAACATCAACGCCAATACTGAAAGTCATTTCTTCAGCCTAGGGGTCTTCACGTTTTACTCGAACCCAAGTGACGTCTTCGTCGTTGCCAACAAATGTTTCATGGCTTGTTACATCAACCGAGGTGTCTAGATCCCACTCAGTGGCACCGCCGTTCGCCGCTTGGTTAACCAGCGCATCTAGGCCAAGTGCTTGCATCGCCCCCATGCCGCGACATACCAAGCACTCGGGGTGCTCATCTACATTTTTGTGTTCGTTATGCGGGCCAACCACTGTTTGGGCGGCCCAAGTGAACAGTTGATGCAGGCCGCCCACAATCGCACTCGGGTCAAAGGATCGCTGCTCATCACTCATGATTGCCGCCAAAGTGACTCATCGGGCTCGAATGCAATCACAATCTGCTGAGCACGCACTACCGCATCTTTCATAACACACCGGCATAACACCGGCGGGAGCGCAAGCACCCGCCGGGTCGAGCCGACAACAATGATTGCGTTGTCACCAAGCCGGCCCACTTTTATATCCTGATCCGCCGGATCCGATAGCGGGATCCGCCACTCATAGCCCGCAACTGTTGGCAACACCCCACCCGGCACCCGACTGGTGAATAACTCATCAGCAGGCTTGCGCCTAGTCGATACTGGAAGCTTCCGCAGCCCGGACTTACCAATCGGCTCTGCGGTCTTAAACGGCACGGTGATGATCGGCGTCTTGGTGATGTCGGCGCGCAAGGTGCGAACCCGCTTACGTTGCTTCTGCGCCCATTTACGTGGCCAGCTGTCACTGCTTGCCGGGTACCTATTCACAAAGATTGCATCTACGTGATGACCGAGCAGCGTCAAAGTGGCGAGATGTCGCCGCGTCTCAGCCAATACAACTTTCTCGGGTGTTGCGACAAGGCGCACAACGCTGCCGCTACCAGAAAGTGCCTGCTTTACTCTACGTAAA
>CAMDKJ010000121.1 GCA_945900705.1 Bifidobacterium breve
GCACCAGATCGAGCAGGACGCGGCTGGGCGCGCCCTCAATCAGCGGCTCGATCGCATCCATAAAGGCGCCGAAGAAGACGTCGCTGTTAACGGCAGCTGCGTCGTCGTGATCACCGTAAACCCCGATGCCGCGAACCACCCCGGCACCTTCATCGCCGACAACTAGAACGCTAATTAGTGCCGGGTTTAGTTCCATGTACGTGTGCGCGAATTCTGAGTAGAGGTCAAGTACGTCTGTGTAATGCCCTGGCTTGACGTTCAGGGTGAATTCAACAACTTCGGCCACGATCTGCTCCTAAATAGTTGGGAGCGAACAAAGTACAGCAAAGCGAATATTTGTTTACAGAGTTGAGATGACAAAGTTTGCACATGCATTGCGAACGTTGTGGAATTTGAGCGGTCGACGGTGGCGGCTCTATGGTCGGCGCTCTGCAAATTGGCGTGGGACAGCTCACCGCGCTCTTCCGTGGCTGCGTCTACTCCCCGCTCCTGCACCAGATTTACCCAAACTAAGTCGATTAAACTAAGTCTTTCCTGCTATCCTCATGGAATGAAATCCGTGAATATGCACGAGGCCAAGACCCACCTCTCCAGCCTCGTCGCTCAGGCCTTAAATGGCGAGCCATTCATCATCGCTAAGGCGGGTAAGCCATTGGTCAAGGTAATGGCAATTGATACCCCGGAGGCGGCTGAGCAGCAGCGCATCGGCTTCCTCGCCGGCCAGGTTCAGGTGCCCGCGGATTTCGACACTATGGGAGCGGCTGAAATCACCAGTCTCTTTGGTGACAAGGGGTGAGGGTGCTACTTGATACGCACTTGTTGCTCTGGGCCGCCGGCCTGCCGGACCTATTGCCGGAGCGGGCGAGGGCGGTGATCGAAGACCCCGAGACCGAACTCGTTTTCAGCGCGGCGAGCATTTGGGAGGTCGTGATTAAGTCTGGCTTGGGGCGCGAGGATTTCAACGTGGACGCTGCCGGGCTTCGGCGTGGCCTGCTATTTAATGGTTACGGTGAATTGGCTATCCGCGGTGAGCATGCTCTGGCCGTAGCCGCCCTGCCGCCACTCCATAACGACCCATTCGACCGGATGCTCTTGGCCCAAGCCGGAGTTGAGCGGCTGCAATTGCTCACCGCCGACAGCCAAGTTGCCGCCTACCCCGGGGACGTTGTCTTGGTCTGACGGCCTTGCGGAAACCCCTGTGTTCGCAATAGTTTTTCGTTGGTTGAGGCCCACCAGTGTTGAGTCATCACCACGAATCGGCAAATACCTGATTCCACTCTGATCGTTTGCGGCTCAGTTCGCACAGTATGTGAAAGCATGCGCGCAGGTCACTTCTACTCTGAAGGCGCAAGTTCATCCAGGCCGCGGCCAGCGCCGCCGCCCTCGCCTCGTCCGGCGGATTACCCTGCGAGGGCCCTTTAACCTACGCGGCAGGCTTGCTGGGCACGTAGGGGCAGAAGACATCGGTGCGTGGCAGTTGGAGAGTCAGTAAGTACTTCTCCACGACGTCGTTCATGCACGCTGAGGGCCCGACAAGGATCCCGTGCGTCGTGCTGTCAAAGGTCAACGTTCGCGACTTCGCGAAGGTGTTGGCCAGGCTGCGTCCCCAAATCCACGGTGTCGCAGCATCCCCTGAAGCCAGCAGGAAGAGTGGCGCATTACGCAGGGCGATCGTGGTGTCGGCCGGCAAAGACGGTGGGGAATAGCCGGAGGGGAGACCTAGGCACATGGACGCGCGACCGACATGGCCGTAGGAGGTGCCGTAGTTCTGCTCAGCGTCCCTCGACATCCTTGCCAGGTCTGCCGTCGTGGGGCGATCCGCCATGTCCGCGCACGTCACGAACTTGATGATGAAACTGTCGCTGTCGGGGTTCGGAATAACAACTTCGTCCTCGGGGTCCGGATCCAAATCGTCAAGGTCAAGGTCAAGGTCAGGGTCAAGGTCAAGGTCCGCCACCTGACCCCCATTATTTGGCCGCTCGGATTTCGTTACATAGTCATACAGGCTGTTTACAAGATCTCGCATAACTGGGTATTGGGACTGATTTCGCGCGAGGTCATTGAGTGTTCCAAGGAAATTCCAGCGGGTGAGGACCACCCCTTCACTGAGCTCTATCACGAAATCATCGAGGTATGCATCGATGGCTCGAATCTTGTAGGCCTGTCCCTTGCCAACCAGCGAGCTATAGACCTGCACGGCGGCGTAATTGCCGGCCGGCGTGGTTGCGCCAAATCGCGCGATGCTTTCGTTAGCCATAAAGCTGGCGTCTTCTATCAGGGCGCGTACCTTGTCAGGGAATGTGCGTGCATAGGCGTTGCCGAGGCGGGTGCCGTAGCTGATGCCCCAGTAGTTCCAGCGGGGATAGCCCAGGGCGGCGCGCATGGCATCCATGTCGCGCACCACCTGCCAGGTGCCAAGGTAGGGAGCCGCATTGGGGTTGGCCGCGAAGCAGGCAGCGGACGCCGCACCCTCGAGGGTTGCGGCCTTTTCCCAGTAGGCATCCCAGTCAACCGGGCCCGTGTCCGGTGGCAACGATTGCACGGGGACGCACTCTTTTAGATTGGGCTCACTTTTTGCCACGCCACGCGGATCCCAGGAGATCACGTCGAAGCGGTCGCGGATGGCGTCGGGCAGGAGGGAGTAGACCCACGCGTGCATGTCGACCGCTGAGCCACCGGGGCCACCAGGGTTCCAGGTGAGTCCGAGCTTTCCCGCGCCGCGCGAAGGCGTGGTGACCCTCATGGCGATCTGGATCGTGCGCCCATCGTTTGGAGTCTGCCAGTCCAGCGGGACGGTGAGCTTCGCGCACTTGGTCCGTGGTGGCAGGTCCTCATCGACCGGGCAGGTGACGTACGTCAGCTTTGGGGTGAACACCGCATCGACCATGGGCGCTGCAGCGGAGCTGGCAGGCAGTAGCCCCAGCCCGAGTGCGATCACTGCCGTGATGGCGAACGAGGGGATTAAGAGGGCGCGCGGACGGGTCATTTCTAATCTCTCCCGATGAGTGAAGGCGCTCCAATTTTGTCGCACCCTACACGAATATCGTGGTCACTATCGCAACCATTTGCAATTACAAGCATTCTTGACCAAAAGCACATCGTTTCTCGCCGCCACCCGTGACTCGGCACTTTGCCGATCCCCTGGTACCTATAGCTAGCAGCCGTCCAGGCTGCACACTCTTGACGCCAAAAGGATCAGAATGATCTGCGCGATCACTACGCCAGCAGCAAGAATGCCCGCTATCACCTGTGAAGCCAACGCCTTTGACGCACCAGCGACGAAGGCGTCACTTGATCTGATCGCATTGCGTGCTCTCGCTCCCATCATGAAGGCCGTCACGGGCAGAGCCAATATCACCGCACCCATCAGGATTACCGCAGCGCTAGTAGCGACCTTGCCGAATAGCGGGTTGCCCTCATCAAAGGTGCCCATGCCGACCAGCACGAAGGTGACCACTTCGATGACGAGCAGGAGCGGGCAGACAATTACGCCAATTAATGCGACCAGAAGGGCTTTACTCGGAGTTGCCATGCTGACTCCCCAATCCAGTGGTGATCATCACCTTGGCTGCTTTCCCCTGACGTCTTACTAGCAGCCATCGAGGCTGCACACCCCGGCAGCCCAGAGAATAACAAAGATCTGCACGATTACTACGCCTGCAAAAACAACACCCGCGATCACTTGAGCAGTTAGCGCCTTTGATGCACCAGCGATGGGGGTGTCACTTATACGGATGAAATTGCGTGCTCTCTTTCCCATGATGAAGGCCGTGACGGGCAGTGCAACGGCAACGGCGCAAATCAAGATCACGGCGACGACAGAAGCGATCTTGATGAACAGCGGGTTACTCGGTTCATAGATGATCATGGCGGCCAACAGGAAGGCGACCACTTCAAAATAGAGAAAGAGTGGGCAGATAATCACGCTGATTAAGGCGACCACAAATGCTCTGGTCGAGGTTGCCATATTCAGATTCCTCACTCCAGTTGTGGACTGCGGCCGGGCGTTGAGCGTCACCCTACGGAGTGCCGCGCGCTTACCTACCGCGACGTGCGAACCGCGTTGGACAGGTCCTGCTCGGTGAAGCCACCTTCGACCACTCCGTCCTTTGCGTAGCGGAAGAGCACGACCGAGAAGATTCCGCGCATGGTGGAAAGCAATAGCGCGCCGACCATGAACAGCAGGATCCCCAGCACTATCAGGAAGATGCCGCCCGCGAGCAGGGCGTCATTGCCCACTGTCGTCGCGAAGAATCCAAGGAAGGCGAGCAGGATGCCTGGGAGAATGGTTATAAGTCCGACCACGCCGCCGATGCGGACACCGCCAAAGATCTGCACACCCCATTTCTCCTTGAAAAGGGCGAAGGACTTCTTGACGGCACCGATGGGGCCCTGACCATCAAGCATGATGAAGGGCAAGACGAAGAAGGTGACTAGTGACCACATGGCAAGAACGCCAGCTGCCGCGATATTGCGCAATGCATCGACGGCACCATTTTGATTGTTCCCTCGGATGAAGCCCACGATGATGTTGACCACGGTGGAGATCAGGGCCCACCCGATCAGCGGGAGCAGGCGGGCAAGGGAACGTGCGATCCCGTGCCCAATCGAGGAGTCACCACCGGAGAGTTCGGTGTCGGCGGCGGCGACCAAACCACCGCTGGCGATCGACAGCACGATTTGGTTCGCGAAGATGCCGAGTATGGCAAGGACTATGCCCGCTGCCGTCTGATCGTCGAGCCACAAAAAGCCAGCGGGTATCCAGAAAATCGCTAACGGAATGAGGCTCGCGAAGAAACCGATGACGGGAAAGGCGAGAAGGTAGCGGTTCTCCTTGATCACCGCCCAAGACTTGGTGGTGAGGAGACGACTTTGACCCCAAGAGCGACGCGCCATGACCGTGAGGCTAGCACCCGAACGCGAATCGGGGGACAGAATCGCTGACGACTCCAGCGCGAGTTCGCGGGGTAGCCGACTTCGCCGGGAATCTATGGCACAAATGTCGAAGTTACAGCAGGTGCGAAAATTGATCGTGGTCGCTAAGAACGAACTGTCGAACCTCCCGGGCAAAGTCTGAGTCGAGCACTAAATCGGTGACTTCTATGGTGTCAAGGGGAGCGAGGACAGCCTGCATGCGGAGGTGATCGTGGCCAGCGCGGCCGTAGACCACGAGCCCAGCGTAGAAAAAGTCGTACGTCCGAAGGAGGTAAACGATCTCGTCGAGTTGGGGTGTGGTCAGGCTCGACAGGTCTACATCGCAGTACACAATGTCGCTCTTGGCGCGCACCGCATCTCGCATGGTGTCGATGAGCTTCGCTCGCGCATCGTCATCCCAACCTCCGAGCGTGATATTGCACGTACCGTTTGAGCCGAGGTCATCGCCAAGTTGGACCTCAAGGGCAGGCAAGGCGCCAAATTCCGCGCGCACGAAGTTGACGTCGGCAGCCGCGATTTCCACCCCCAGATTTTGGAAGGCGGCGGTAAGTTGTGCCCGATACCTGCTCGGGAGTGACACTGCATGCTCATGCGGGGTCAACGGCAAGTACGAAAGCAGGGTGGTGCCGCGCTTCGTGGCCCCGTAGACGCCGATAGGCACACCGCCCACCAGCAGCCCGGTTATGCGAATACCAGCAGCATGTTCTGCCCGTTGTGAGTAGGGGTGGATCAAGACCGCGCGGGCCACGATAGCCGGGATAC
>CAMDKJ010000122.1 GCA_945900705.1 Bifidobacterium breve
TCGCCTACACAATATGCGCACCCTACGCTTCATGCCCGAAGATAAGCAGCAGAAAAAGGCGCGCGAGACTCTTGAGATCTACGCCCCACTCGCGCATCGGTTGGGCATAAATGCGGTCAAGTGGGAACTAGAAGACCTAGCTTTTGCCACCATGCACCCGAAGATGTACGACGAAATCGTACAACTCGTGGGCCAGCGGGCGCCGTCGCGCGATCAATTGCTTTCGGTAATTATTGATGAAATCGACGCGGATTTGCGCAGGGGGAAATTGCGCGCCGTGGTCAGTGGCCGCCCGAAACATTATTACTCTGTCTATCAAAAGATGATTGTGCGCGGTCGTGATTTCGCGGAGATCTATGACCTACTCGGCGTGCGCATCCTTGTTGAAAGTGTGCGCGATTGCTACGCGGTACTCGGTGTAATTCACGCTAAGTGGAGTCCGGTGCCAGGGCGCTTTAAGGATTTTATCGCAATGCCGAAGTTCAATATGTATCAGTCATTGCATACAACCGTAATTGGCCCTGAAGGTAAACCTGTTGAGCTGCAGATTCGAACTCAAGAAATGCATCGCTCTGCTGAATTCGGAGTCGCGGCTCACTGGCGCTACAAGCAGCAAGATGTTGGTGGCAAATCCGGTCCCGATGATTTTGGTTGGCTGCGCCAGTTGATGGAGTGGCAACGTGAGACCGAAGACCCCGACGAGTTCATGGATTCGTTGCGTTATGACCTGAGTTCCTCTGAGGTTTATGTTTTCACTCCGAAAGGTGATGTGGTCGCATTACCGAGTAGGGCCACCCCGGTGGACTTTGCCTATTCAGTGCATACCGAAGTGGGCCACCGCTGTGTAGGAGCACGCGTCAATGGCAAGTTGGTGCCCCTTGAGTCAACCTTAGACAATGGCGATGTAGTGGAGATTTTCACTTCCAAAGCCGAAGGTGCCGGTCCCAGCCTTGACTGGGTGTCATTTGTCGCATCTCCGCGAGCCAAAAGCAAGATTAAGGCGTGGTTCTCAAAGGAGCGGCGCGAGGAGGCCGTCGAGACAGGCAAGGACGCAATTGTGCGGGCAATGCGCAAGCAGGGCCTACCACTGCAGCGCCTAATGACCAATCAGTCACTTCAGAACATCGCCTCAGGATTACACCAAACCGATGTAAGTGCACTTTATGCGTCGGTGGGTGAAGGTCGGATTTCTGCGGCCACGATCGTACAACGATTAGTTGATGCAGCGGGCGGTGTCGATGGGGCGGCGGACGATGCTGCTGAGGGCATTAATCCTGCGAATTTACGGCAGCGTGCCCGAACCTCGGGTGATGTAGGGGTAGTCGTTAAGGGCGTTGATGATGTCTGGATCAAATTGGCCAGATGCTGCACCCCGGTACCCGGTGATGCCATCCTCGGGTTTGTAACTCGTGGATCTGGGGTATCAGTTCACCGCAATGACTGCGTAAATATTCCCGGACTTCAAGGGGAACCGGAGCGAATAGTCGAAGTCACCTGGGCACCAACTGCAACAAGTGTTTTCTTGGTCAACATTCAAGTTGAAGCCTTAGACCGCGCAAGGTTATTGAGTGACGTGACTAGAGCACTCTCTGATACCCACGTAAATATCCTGAGTGCATCGGTTACGACTTCACGCGATCGCATCGCGCTGTCGCGATTTACCTTCGAAATGGCCGACCCCAAGCACTTAGGGTCGGTACTCAAGGCGGTTCGTAGTGTTGAAGGCGTGTATGACGCCTACCGAGTGTGAGCTTTACAACTAGACAGCGTGGGTGAGTGACCCGAATTCACTTGCCGCAGCCTGCGCCGCCCTTAGGAGCGCGGTAGTTTGCTCAATGGCAGCATCAAGTTTGGCAACTTCGCGGTCATTGCTACTGGCGACCGCCTTAGCGCGTTTCACTTCCAATTTAGCGATGCCATCGGAAAAGACATTAGCGGTTGACTCTGCCCGAGCGCGGGCCTCGGGGTTGGATTTCTTCCACGATTCGGATTCGTCCTTGCGCAGTGCCTCATCGACTTTACGAAGGCGCGCATCGAGTCGTTCGCTCTCACCACGTGGGAGGTCTCCGACTTTCTCCCAGCGTTCGTGAATCCCACGAAGTGCGGACTTCGCGGCCTTGTGATCGGTGATGGGTAAAAGTGCTTCGGCCTCTGATGCCAATAATTCCTTCGCGGCGACATTTGGTCGCAGTGCATCCTCGGCCTGTGCTTCAGCAGCCACCTTGGCGGCGAAGAACGCGTCCTGTGCCGATTTAAATCGCTTCCAGAGTTTGTCCTCATCACTTCGCCCGGCGCGCGGGGCGGCCTTCCAATCATTCATTAAATCGCGAATCTGCTTGCCGGTAGCGACATAGTCGGTCGAAGTCGCCAACGTTTCTGCTTTCGCGATGAGTTCGCGTTTGCGGGTCACCGCAATCTTATGCTCGGCATCGGCTTCGGCGAAGTGTTGGCGTCGGCGTTTATCGAATCCCGTGCGTGCTGCGCTGATGCGCTTCCAAAGGGCCTGCTCGGTGGCTCGGTCGGTACGCGGTAAGGCTTTCCACTCTTCAATCATCTTTGCAAAACGTTCACTGGACTGCTTCCAGGATGTCGATGGGCCAAGCTTTTCGGCCTCTACCGCTAGGGCCTCACGTGCGGAGGTGGCTTCGGCGCGCAAGGCGGCCCGCTTCTCGGCAACGGCGGCACGCACTGTCACGATATTCTCAGCTACACCATCGCATTTAATCCCCAGCGCGGTTACATCGCCGATAAAGGCGCGCGCAGCAAGTGCTTCGCGAACTTTCACAAGAACGGTCTGGGCCTGCTCTGGAGTTGCCCGGCCATCTGCCAAGCGGGCGGCGATTAGTTCAATCTCCACCACTAAGTCTTCATATTTGCGTTGGAAGAAAGCAAGGCCGGCGGCCGGTGGCCCTGCAGCCCATTGGCCAATTTGGATCTCGCCCTCAGGGGCGAGCAGGTACACGGTGCCATCGGCTTCAACCCGGCCGTACGGTGAGGGTGGGGGAGCCGGTGCGGCCGGGACCGGTCGCAACATGGCAGGGGTCGGCATCGGGGTCGGCCCGGTGGGGTCGGCCATAGGTGAACCTGCCTAACGGTTGGCGATCAGGAGTGATCGGGTCTATTTGGTGGTCGGTCTCTTGGTACAGACCGTACCGGCCCACTCACCCCGCTTGTGCCGTGGCTGTCTCAATCGTTATCGACTGGGTTGGGGCCCCATCGGAGCCGCCACCGGTCACCCCAGCCGCGGCCACCCCCCGCAATAGCTCAAGGCCTGAGGTGACCGTGCCCCAAATGGTGTATCCGGAAGGCAAGGTGGTGTCTTCATACACCAGGAAAAACTGGGATCCGCTGGTGCCCGGACCGGCATTTGCCATGGCCACTGAACCCGCGGGGTAGTTTGCGGCCCCCTCGCCCGGCAGGTTCTCATCCGGTACCTGGTAGCCGGGGCCACCGGTGCCGTCACCCTTTGGATCTCCGCATTGCAGGACGAAAATGCCCGCGGTGGTGAGCCGGTGGCAGGCCACCGAATCATAAAAGCCCTGCTCGACTAAGAAAATCTCCGAGGCAACTGTCAACGGTGCCTGGTCTGGCAGAGTCTCAATGACGATGTCACCGCAGTTGGTGGTCAAGGTGATCTTGGCGGGCTTACTCGAAAGTGGTGAAGCAGCGGGTGCGGTGGCCCAGGTCAGGTTGTCGGGGCGGGCGGCTACCGCAGGGGTGCAGGCCAAAGCTGCGGGGGCGGCACTGGCAATCGCGGAAGCCAGGGCCGCGGCGGCCGCAGCTCCATCGACCGGTTCGCTCTTATTGTTTTGGCTGATGAAGACAAAAGCCAATGAGCCAGCCACGAGCACCAACACCACCGCCGCGGCGATGATCTTTTGGCGCCTGGCACGGCGCTTTGAGCTGACTGCTCGCCGCTCCTGCTGCCGCTCGTACTTCTCCCGGGCCAATTGCCGCTCACGCTCGTTACTTGCCATCCGCGGAGTCTATTCGTCCGCCCGTTGGCACAGCACTAGGCTTCCCAAGGTGTTCATCGCAGGCTTTCCGGCAGGACCATGGGCTACTAATTGCTATGTGATCGCGAGCGCCCCCGGCCAGCCCTGCTTGATAGTGGATCCGGGCCAAGGCAGCATCGACGGGGTAGCCGAAATCGTGCGGGACCAGCACCTCTTGCCGGTGGCCGTACTGCTAACCCACGGACATATCGATCATGTTTGGTCCGTGGCGCCGGTGGCATCCGGGTTTGGCATACCTGCACTCATTCACGCCGACGACCGTTACCGGCTAGCCGACCCGATCAGCCAAACCCCGAGTATGGGCCGCGAGCAACTTTTGGCCATGACTAAAGGGGCACTTGAACTAACCGAGCCCGATGACGTTCGAGTATTTGTTGATCAGGAAGTCTTAGACTTCGCCGGTCTTGGGCTACGGGTTGAGCACGCACCTGGTCACACCGAAGGTTCGGTGGTCTTCCAGATATCTGACCCGGAGGCGCCCATCATGTTGAGTGGAGATCTACTTTTCGCCGGCTCAATTGGCCGCACCGACCTACCAGGTGGTGATCAGGTGGCCATGGAGCGTTCGCTAGCGCGGGTAGTTTTGGGCTCGGCTGATGCAACCGTGGTGCTGCCAGGTCATGGGCCGCAAACCACAATCGGGGTTGAGCGTGCGACCAATCCTTATCTGACCGCGTTCACGGAGCCACCAAGGCGAGGTATGTAGTAATGGCGAAACCCACCCGGCTCTCTGGGTTTCCCGAGTTGCTGCCATCGGGTCGAGTAATCGAGCAGTATGTTCTCGACGTTGCCCGTCAGGTTTTCGAGTTGCACGGATTTCTCTCACTCGAGACCCGCGCGGTCGAACCGATTGACAATTTGCAGGGCAGTGGTGAGATCGCTAAAGAGATATATGTATTGCGCCGGATGCATGCAGCTGATGGGGAGGCAGATCCCGGTCTTGGTTTGCACTTTGATCTCACGGTGCCATTCGCGCGGTACGTACTTGAAAATTCAGCGCAGTTGGAGTTCCCACTCCGCAGATATCAAATTCAAAAGGTCTGGCGTGGCGAGCGACCGCAAGATGGTCGTTTCCGCGAGTTCACCCAGGCTGATATCGATGTAGTTGGCAGCGGCGCCCTGGCTTTTCATCATGAGATAGAGATGGCAGTGGTGATGTCCACCCTGTTGGCAAAACTGCCAATTCCACCCGCGATCATCCAAGTGAATAACCGCAAACTCGCTGAGGGTTTCTATCTCGGGGTGGGGGCAACTGACACTCAAGGGGTGCTGCGGGCAATAGATAAACTCGACAAAATTGGGGCTGACCGCGTCCGCTTGCTTTTGGAGGCCGAAGCAGGGTTGACCCCCGAAGCCGCGGTTAAGTGCATTCAATTGGCGTCGATCAAGACCTCGGATGCCTCATTCGTTGATCAAGTACGTGCGCTGGGCGTGCAAAATGACCTGCTTGACGAAGGGCTGAGTGAATTAGCGGCGGTGGTAACCGGCGCCAACTCGGAGCGGCCCGGCTCGGTCGTAGCTGACCTTCGGATTGCTCGTGGGCTGGATTACTACACGGGTACCGTCTATGAAACCCAACTGGTTGGATTCGAATCGGTTGGCTCAATTAGTTCAGGTGGTCGCTACGACAATTTGGCCAGCGACGGCAA
>CAMDKJ010000123.1 GCA_945900705.1 Bifidobacterium breve
AACCGCCGCATCCAAGCCCCGATCATTTGGCACCAGCACCGGATACCGCACCCCCGCCTTGCGGGTTATGCGCGACATCACTTCGGCGCCATCGGCCAACTGCGGGATTCGATCAGCCCGCACGAAACTCGTTGCTTCAATTACCGGAAGTCCCGCTGCACTCAATCGGTCGATGAACGCCACCTTGTGGTCGGTGTCGATGATCTGCTTCTCGTTTTGTAGGCCATCGCGGGGGCCCACCTCCCAGATGCGCACCCGCGCCGGCAGGTTCGCTGCCCCAACCTGCGCCGGGCCACGAAAGACACCCATCAGATCTCCTCCGCCCGGCACTTTTGATTTTGGCCTTGCCTATCTATTGCCCAAAGCCTGTTCTACTGGCGCCCAGGGCTGTTACACCGGGGTCCTAGGATAACGGATAGTGACGTCACTTGTTTCTTTTGCTATAGTGCGGTAGCCACTTATATCCAAGCCAACAGAGCGGAAAAGCCGATGACCGTGAGTGCCGTCAATTGGGAGCCATTCCTTACCTGCGCCGTAACCGGTGCCGGTGACACCTTGGCCAAGCATCCGGATCTGCCTGTTACCCCGGAGCAGGTGGCCACCGCGGCCATCGAAGCCGCCAAAGCTGGCGCCGCGATCGTCCATATTCACGTTCGTGAGCCTGAAACAGGCAAGGGCAGCCGCAAGCCCGAATACTTCCGCGAGGTGGTCGAAAGAATCCGCGATAGCAAGGTTGACGTGGTTATTAACCTAACCACCGGCATGGGCGGCGACATGATCGTGGGTGCGGATGGAGCAAATGACACCCCCGCCCCCGGCGGCGACTTCGTAGGGCCGATGGAAAGACTCATCCACGTCGCAGAATTGCTTCCTGACATCTGCTCCCTCGACTGCGGCAGCATGAACTTCGACGATGACAGCACTTTGTACATTATGCCTCCGTCTTATCTGCGGATCAGCGCAAAGCGCATCAAAGAACTTGGGGTAAAGCCAGAACTTGAAGTATTTGATCTCGGCCATATCGAACTGGCCAAGCGCTTGATCACCGAGGGCTTGATCGATGCTCCCGCCCTCTTCCAGATCTGCCTGGGCCTAACTTACGGGGCACCGGCCACTCCAGAGGCAATGCAGACAATGCGTGATCACCTTCCCGCCGGCTCACACTGGAGTGGATTTGCGATCAGCCGGATGGAGATGCCGATGGTTGCTCAAGCGATGTTGATGGGCGGCAACCTTCGCGTCGGCCTCGAAGATAATTTGTTCTTGGAACGTGGCGTGCTCGCGTCCAATGCTGATCTAGTCACCAGGGCCAAGGAAATTGTTGAGCGCCTCGGTGGCCGACTGGCCAGCGCTGAAGAGGCACGCGATCGCCTACTGCGCTAACAGTTTGGCAACGCTTCGATATCGCTAGCGACCCTTCCAAACGGGGTCACGCTTTTCGGCGAAGGCTTTGGCGCCCTCAATGGTGTCTTCGCTTGCGTACAAAGTTGCCACCGTCTGCAACCGTCCGCTGTTGACCTCATCAAATGCCTCTTGCACCATCATTTCTTCGGTCGCACGAAGTGTTTCTTTGATCGCTGGATACAGCAACGGCGGGCCCGAAGCAATGAGGTCAGCGAGTTCACGCGCGGTTGACATCAGATCTGCCAGCGGCACGACATCCCGCAGTAATCCCCATTGCCTAGCTTCCTGAGTATCCATCCAGCGTCCGGTCATGAGTAGATCCACGGCTACGTGATAGGGAACGCGCCTGCGCAACTTCACGGTTGCGGCGTCGGCCAAAATACCGGCTTTGATCTCCGGCAAGGCAAACTGGGCATGGTCGGCGGCGATGATCAAGTCGGCCGCCAGCGCCAGTTCAAAACCACCTCCAAGGGCCATCCCGTTAACCGCGGCAATCACCGGCTTATTTAGCCCGGGCAACTCCTGCAAGCCACCCCAGCCACCCGCACCGAAATCGGTATCCGGCTCCCCGCGGTCCGAGATCTCCTTCAGATCCCATCCGGCACAGAAAAACTTCTCTCCAGCGCCGGTCAAAATCGCAACCCGGTACTTTGGATTATCGCGAAACTCCACGAATATTTCACTCATCGCGCGACTTGTCGGCCCGTCAATTGCATTCGCTTTGGGCTTATCCAAGGTGACTTCGAGAACGTAACCTCGTTCTTCAACTCTTACCGCATCCATTACAGTCAACTTCCTTTCAGGTTGAAGATTCGCTAGACGACAATCCAATAAGTGCATCAACTGCCACGCATCCATTTGCGCTGACGAGAACCGGATTGATATCGAGTTCGGTAATAGTCCCAGCAAATGCCGCCGCGAGGTGCGAGATTTTGCTCGCAAACTCATAGAACTCTTCCTCGGGTTTTGAATTTACCCCCAGTGAACTTTGGAGGATTTTGGTGACTTCCAGTTCGGACATCGCCAACCGCACTTCGTGCGCGGATACCGGCGCCAAGAGATAGCAGCGATCTTTCAGCAACTCGATGTGAACGCCTCCAGCGCTAATCATCAGGTTGGGTCCAAACTGCCCGAACACCACTCCAATCGCGATTTCTTGGCCGGTTGCCATTGGTGCAACGATGACTCTTGGCCCAAGATTTGCAGCAAGCTTTGAGTAGGCCTGACGAACAGCATCAGCATCCTGAAGGGACAGATGCACACCTCCGGACGCGGCTTTATGCGCTAGGCCTTCATCGGTTTTCAAGACAACCGGATACCCGACCTTGGCTGCCGCGCTGAGGGCATCGGCTTCGCCCTCGGCGCGCAAAGTCGGAACACAAGGAATCCCAAAATCCGAAAGAAAGGAAAGCGCATCGGCCTCAGCCAATTGCGCGGACCCTCCAAGATTTCTTTTCCAGTCGGATACCTGTCCCGCCGCAATGGTGTGCTGGGTAGCACTCCCGGTTGTACGTAACTGGTACTGCTCTTGGAATGCCCGATAACGGAAGGCATGACGACAGGCCATTAATGCGGTCTTCATCCCGTCGAGGATTGGTACTCCTGCAGCAGCGATTTGAAACATTAACTCCGGATGGACCTGGCGGCTCGTGTAGGTAGCAGCAATCACCGGCTTGCTAGTTTGTACAGCGACACTCAAGCAAGAATCTGCCACGTTCCCCGCGAACCCAGCACTTTTTGATTCACCATATGTAGTGAAAGCCATCACCGCCGCGGTGTCCGAATCCGCTGCCAATGTCGTCATCAAATTTTCCAGGCGCGAATGCCGGTCAGCGTCGCCGACCCAGAAGTCAAGTGCACTGCCGATCTCGCCGTCATATCCCAATATCGACCCCACTTCGGCTTTGGTCGAAGGGCTCAAGTTCGCGAGTGGAACTCCGAGCTCCTCCGCGAAGTCCATGAACATGGCCAAACCACCACCAGAGTCCATAACTGCGGCAAGACCACCTTTTCCGAACTGGCGCTTACTGCCCAGGAGCGCCAATGTTGTCCACCAATCATCTGATGAATCCACTCGCGCCACGCCGTACCTATTAAGGATCCCTTCCAACTCGGATCTTCCGCCAGCCATGCGGCCGGCGTGGGTCATCAATTGGCTGCGCGCTTTTTCGGTGCGCCCAGAATAAAGCGCCACCACCGGCACTCCCAATTCGGCAGCTTCATGCAATGCTCCCGCAAAACCTTCGGCATCACGAACAGTTTCGAGGTAAAGGCCTATCACCCGAGTCGTTTCAATCGAGAGGCTATAACTAATTAGATCCGACATAGAAATTGTCGACTCAAGGCCGCTGTGAGCGGAGAACGAGAAACGTAAACGCGGATCATTCGTAATGGCTTCCCAGTAGACCGTGCCCGACTGCGAGACGATCGAAATGCCCCCGGCCTCAATTTGCTCGGGCACCGCCCAGGTAGCTCCACACTTTTGCGTGTAGTTGACGAAACCCAAAGTGTCCGGGCCCAATAACTTGACATTAGCCTTTCGGGCCATTTCACCAATTCGACCCAACCACTGCGGACGCTCCGCACTCGCGCTCGGCGCCCCGAACACGACGAGACTCTTAACCCCCGCGGCAATCGCAGCGGTCACCTCTGCCTCAATTCGCGGACTCGCGCTAGCGATAATCGCAAGTTCAACCTTAGGAGCGCCGCCTATATCCGGGAAGCACGGTAGCCCAAGGATTTCTTCGTAGTTTGGTGTTATTGGGTAAATCACCTTGTGTGGATCAACTCGCTGCAAGGCTTCAAGGACTTGAAACCCAGGCCTTTCGGGTCGATTACTGGCCCCTATAACTGCTACCGAACTTGGCGCGAATAGGGGCGCAAGTTCATGGGGTTTACCCTTCTCGATCACGAATGCACACCGGTCCCGGATCCAGACGAACCACCAACCGCGGGGATTTGAATCGCATCGCGGGCCCGCATGATGGCTACCAGACACCTATCGCGTTCAGCAACAAGTTCGGCCACCGATCGCCCCGCCGCCTCGCGATCACAACCGTCGATTACCCGCTGGCGCAATTCATCGGTTAGTTCAGGTGCCACCAATCGTGTCCAAGGTTCCTTCAGGGTTGGGCCGAAATGATCAAGTACATGTGCCATACCGCCTGGCCCACCAGCGAGGTGGAAATTCATCATCGGTCCGGTTATGGCCCAACGTAACCCCGGGCCCTGCCGGACACTGATGTCGATCTGTTCGACGGTCGCTTCTCCTTCAGCAATCATGTGAAGTGCCTCGCGCCACATTGCCTCCTGCAACCGACTCGCTATGAAGGCTGGTACTTCCCTTTCAAGAACAATTGGATCCTTATCATTGAGTCGGTAAAAATCGCGAGCCCACGCGACGGTCTCAGGCGAAGTCTGATCACCTCCAAGGATTTCAACCAGCGGCACCAAATAAGGCGGGTTGAATGGGTGCCCGACCACCATGCGTTCTGGATGTTTCGATTCAGATTGAATGACCGTCATGCTGATACCAGATGTGCTGGTCATTAATACCGCGTGAGCAGGAGCGTGCTGATCCATTTCCGCGAACACCTTAGTTTTCATTGCGGCGACCTCGGGAACGGCTTCCTGGACGACATCGGCTCCGCTGACGGCCTCCATCAAGCTACTAACTATTACGAGGCGATCACGTGAAGCCCCCGGTCGAAGGCCAAGATCCTCCATTAACGGCCAAGTATCGTTGACCATGGATGCAATACGCTCCCGCGCCTCTGGCATCGGGTCGTATGCGGTCACATCAAATCCCATTCGAAGGTAATGCAGCACCCAGCCGATACCAATTACGCCTCCGCCGACAACCGCCACTTTCTTGACGTCGCTGGGTGCAATGAGTTTGGATTCCATGTCATCTCTTCTCTTAGCTGGGTTCAATAGTTCAAAATAGGATCATCTAGATCTTGGGAGTCCAAGTACCCGTTCAGCCACAACGCTCTTGATAATTTCCGAGGTACCCGCATAGATGGTCAGTGATCGAGCAACTAGGTAGTTCCACTTCCAGTACTCCGCAGTTCCGGAGGTAGCGGCGCTCTGGTTGGTCGAAGACCCGAATAACTCCACCCCGAGTGTCGCGACATCCTGTGCAATCTCGGACCAGACCAATTTCACGATTTCACTCTCCGAGGGCGGAGTGTCGGAGTGCTCCAAAGCAAGCACACATCGGTACTGAACTAGCCGGACGGCT
>CAMDKJ010000124.1 GCA_945900705.1 Bifidobacterium breve
GGCATTGCGGAAGGCACGGAAATTCACCCAGCGGCTATTGTTGGTCAGCAGTGGCTGGCCCCCTAGGTAATCCTTGAATATCTCTTCGATTCGAGCAATTGATGGCTCATCGCTTTTCCCAATGGGCAGATCCGCGGCCGCATCTGCCATTTCTTCGAATCCGGCTCGGCGCCAAATATCTTCATGCATCTCGACGATGAACGTGCTGCTGTGAGAATCCATCGGGTAGGCGTGAGCCTGCATTGTCCCCCACGGCGTATCGACGATGAAGAACTTGAAAGCCTCATAGACCACCGGAGTTCCTAGCCAGATGAACTTGCACTTGCGGAAGTCGACAGTTGTTCCGAACTCTTCTTTAAAGGTTTCACGAGTCGCGCTATTGATGCCGTCGCTGGCAAGCACTAGGTCGTAGTCAGCCATCAACTCTTTAATAGGGGGAGCTTGGGTATTGAAGAGGACGTTTACGCCATTGTCGATCGCACGACGTTGCAAAATTCCAAGTAGGTTCGTGCGACTCATCGCCGCAAATCCGTGACCGCCGCTTGTTAAGACTTCATCGCGATAATGAATATCGATGTCATCCCAATACGCGAACTCTTTAGACATCTCCTCGTAGATTGACGGATCTGAGACCCGGATGCCGGATAAAGTTTGATCACTGAAAACCACGCCGAAACCAAAAGTATCCAAAGGGGCGTTGCGCTCCCACACCGTGATCTCGTATCCGGGTTCGAACTGCTTCACCAAACTCGCGAAATACAGGCCACCCGGACCCCCGCCCACGACTGCGATTTTCATAGTTCTCCTTCAGCGCTGGCGGCCTTGGCAGCCTTGGCAGAATAAGCTACCTGTAGCGGATTATTGACTATCGCCAAAATAGCGGTATAAATTATCCCACGCAAGTCCAATTTCTAACCCTGCAGAAAGATGTGCCCATGGCAACTAATCGCTCGATCACCCACCCGGCCGCCAGGTTCACTAAAAAAGTCGCGATCGTTACCGGCGGTGCTGGTGGTCTCGGGCACCAAATTTGCCTAGGCATCGGCGCCGAGGGCGGCAAAGTTGCCGTGTTCGATACCAATTCCGAGGCGATCGAGCAAGCGGTTGCCGAACTCATCGCAGAAGGAATCGAGGCCGTCGGGCACCTTGTCGATGTTCGCGATTCGGCCACCGTGACCGCAGCCGTCGGTGCGGTCGCCGCCTACTTCGGGCGCATCGACATCTTGATCGCCGCGGCGGGCGGTAGTTTGGCCACTCCAAGAGACCTAGCCGATATCTCACCCGCCGATCTTGATCTCGTCATCGATGTCAATGTCAAAGGCACTTTCAACTGCGCCCAAGCTGTGGTCCCCCACCTGCACGATGCCGGCGGCGGGGCGATCGTCACGTTCTCCTCGATCGGTGGCCGCTCCACCAGCCCGGTAACCGGCGTGCCCTATGCGGCCGCTAAAGCAGCCATCTTGGGCTTAACCCGCCGGCTAGCCCGCGAGGTTGGGCCTGACGGTATTCGGGTTAATGCGGTAGCCCCCGGATTATTTCTCACCGGCCGTTTACAGGGGATGTTTGACGAGCTGGCCGAGGCAGATCGCGCCGAGGTACTCGGCGGCATCCCCCTGGGACGGATGCCCGAGTTGCAGGAGTGCGTTGATCCGGTGCTCTTCCTTGCAAGCGACCAATCCTCCTACATCACCGGCGCGGTACTTGATGTCAACGGCGGCCGATTCATGGCCGGTTGATCCGACCCGCCTACACTTCACCCATGATCACTGCCCTTTGCTTTATCCAGGTAGTACCTGAGCATGTCAACTCCGCGGGCGAAGCCATCGCCAAGATTCAAGGCGTCACGGCTGCTTATTCGGTGACCGGTAAAATTGACCTAGTGGTTCTCATTGAAGTGCGCACCCACGAGGACATCGCCAAAGTTGTCACCGATGGCATCTCCAAGGTTAAGGGCGTGCAGTCAACCGAAACCCACGTTTCGTTCCGCACCTTCAATAATGCAGATATCGAAGCCGGGTTCTCACTCGGCGCTGAAGAGGGTTAAAGCCCACTAGCTTGTAGTCGCTGACCTAGTACTTCAACGGCTTTGCCGAGCCAAGTGCGCGGATCGCCAAGTGCCGCTTCAAGCGAACCGGCAACTTCAACTAGTGTCACGACATCACTCTCAGCTCTGATACCCAGTGATGCACATTGTTTCGCGGTCAGTGTCGAGGAGCCCGCGAGCGCATAAACCGGTTTACCCGCTGCCTTGGCGATCGACGCCACAAATGCCGGGCCTTTACCCGCCAAAGTTTGCTCATCAAGACGCCCTTCACCAATCACCACCGCATCGGCATCGTCAACGGCAGACGATAAATCCGTTAGTCGCGCTATGGCCTTTGCCCCTGACTCAATCTGCGCGCCGATTACCCCTGAAGCGGCTACCGCAATCCCGCCCGCCGCACCAGCCCCGGGAAGTTGTTCAAGTTCGCCCACGGTGAATCTCCCGGAGTGATGCGCGACAACCCGGCACCACTCCCTCATGGCCGCATCTACTTGGTAGCACTCTGCCTCGGTAAGGCCTTTTTGCGGTCCGAAGACGTGAGCCGCACCGGAAGGTCCAGTTGCCGGGCTTTCGACATCTACCAGGAGGGTCCAGGTGCATCCATCAATCAAAGTTTGATTTACCGACGGGCCGATGGACGAAACCCGCATCAGCCCACTCGCGGTCGGAGGTACTTCATCACCGTTGGCGTCTAGGAGTTGGTAGCCAAGGCCGGCGAGCAAACCCAAACCGCCATCAATCGAGGCGCTGCCACCCAGAGCAATCAGCAGGTGCTTGGCACCTTGTGCTAGCGCCGCGTGTGCGGCCAGCCCAACACCAAAGCTTGAGGTATCCCACGGGCGTGGCGCCAAATCTTGAACGCCGGCCAGGCCGCAAATTTCCGCCAATTCGATTACCGCGGTCGAGCCCTGCACGGCCATTCGAGAGCTATTGGCGCGCATAAGTGCATCAACCGTGCTCGCTGACACCTGCGAAAACCCAACAGCCAAGAGCACCTCAACGGTGCCATCACCTCCATCGGCAATCGGCACCGTGATGAACCTCGAACCGGGAAACTGTGACGCTAATTGGGCACCGGCTAGCTCAGCCACCTCACGTGCACCCAGGGAGCCCTTGAAGGCATTTGGTGCCAGCAGGATCCGCATGTCCGAATTGTGCCGTTCTCGGGTGGCATAGATCACACCCACCCCTAAGGGGCCCATCGCAAGTTTGCCCATTTTGGATCCACGCTGGTAGACCAAGGTCTCATGCGCATGTTTTGGGCCGGACTTTTCGCCCTGCTACTCCTCGCTTTCACCGCCGCCACCGGCACCCTTGCGAACGCAGATCCGCTGCCCCGCGAGCGGCAACTCTCGATCACCATGCCAACCACCCGAGTGAACCTATCGGCGAAGTTCGGCGAGACCAGCTCCTACTGGGGCGGGCTCCCGCATTCGGGGCTTGATTTTGACGGAGCCACCGGCGATGCCATCTTCGCCGTGGCTGGCGGAGTAGTCAAAGAAGTCGGGATGCGTGGAAGTTACGGCCGCACGATCACTATTTCGCACGGCGACGGCGTGGCTTCAATGTATGCGCACCTATCGGCTACCGAGGTAAATGTTGGTGACCAAGTTTTCGCTGGTGATCGAATCGCCCGCATGGGTGCCACCGGAAATGCCTCTGGATCTCATCTGCATTTAGAAATTCAACTACGTGGGGTCCCGACTGATCCTTATGGCTTTCTCTTCGCGGCCAACCCCGGTCGAGTAAGTGACCCGCCCGCCTGGGCCTGCCGGATCTACAGCTGCTAATTAGAGTTTTTCAACCGGCGCGTATCTAAGTAACAGGCGCTTGATACCCGAGGACCCAAAATCGATGGTGGCATCAGCTTTGGCACCAACGCCATCAGCCGAGATGACCGTGCCTAGGCCAAATCGCTCATGAGTTACTCGATCGCCGGCGGCCAGCACGACGGTTGGACCATCGTTATCTGAACGGTCACTAAGTCGGCGCGCAGCGCTCGTGCTACTCGGTGAGGACCCAAATCCATTTGACCCAATCGGCATATTCATCGGCTCTTCACGCTCCCATTGCACATCAGGGATTTCGTCAAGGAAGCGGGAGGCGGGATTAAATGATGGAGTGCCCCATGCGGATCGTGTCATCGAACGCGTTACATAAAGCCGCTCACGCGCTCGAGTGATGCCGACGTAAGCAAGGCGGCGTTCTTCTTCCAGCTCCTTTGGATCACCGAGGGACCTTGAATGTGGAAAAATGCCATCCTCCATCCCCGTTAGGAACACCACCGGAAATTCAAGGCCTTTTGCCGTATGCAGTGTCATCAAAGTGACGACGCCACCTAGTTCATCACGATCAGGGATCTCATCAGCATCGGCAACAAGTGACACGCGCTCCAAGAAGTCAGTAAGGGTGCCTTCGGGGTTCTCGTTCGCAAACTCCTGCGCCACCGACTCAAGCTCCGCCAAGTTTTCAACCCGGGTTTCATCCTGCGGATCAGCCGACCCCTGCAATTCACTTAGGTATCCACTTTGCTCAAGCACCGCTTGCAACACCATGGCGGCATCTGCACCTGATTCAACTATCGTGCGTAGATCACTAAGCATCCGTGTGAATATCTCGATACTGGAAAGTGATCGGGTGGCAATACCGGGCGCCTCTGACGCCCTGTCCAAGGCCGCTGCGAACGAAATGCCGGCCCGCTGGGCCAATGCATCGACCATGGCTTCGGCGCGCTCGCCAATACCCCGTTTGGGGACATTAAGGATTCGCCTTAGTGAAACTTCATCGGTGGGGTTTGCGAGTGTTCGAAGATAGGCAACCGCGTCGCGTACTTCACGACGCTCGTAGAATCGGACCCCTCCGACTACGCGATAGGGCATACCTACCCGGATGAAGATGTCTTCAACTGAACGCGACTGCGCGTTGGTTCGATAGAAGACCGCGACATCGCTTGACTTCAGGCCTTCTTCATCACGCAGCCGCCTGATTTCGTTGGAGACGAATGATGCCTCGTCATGTTCATCGTCTGCCACATATCCAACGATCCCTGAACCGGCCCCAGCGTCGGTCCAAAGATTCTTAGCCCGCCGGCTGCCATTACGGGCAATTACTGCATTGGCCGCGGTAAGAATGGTCTGGGTGGATCGGTAGTTCTGCTCCAGCACGATCGTGCGGGCATTTGGGTAATCGCGCTCGAACTCCTCGATATTGCGAATTGTCGCGCCCCTAAATGCGTAAATCGATTGGTCAGCATCACCAACAACGCAAAGCTCACCTGCCGGCAACTCCGCAGTACCTGGACCGACTAACTCCTTAATGAGTACGTACTGGGCATGATTAGTGTCTTGATATTCATCAACCAAGATGTGACGAAAACGGCGCCGGTAATGCTCCGCAACGTCTGGGAAAAGCTGTAATAGGGCAACTGTGGCTGATATCAGGTCATCGAAGTCGAATGCGTTGGCGCGCTGCAGCCGCCGCTGATAATCACGGTAGGCCTCAGCGAGGGTTTGCTCCATGTGATTACTTGCCTGGCGGGCAAACTGCTCGTAATCAATGAGCTCATTCTTCAGGTTCGACACCTGCGCCAAGAAAGCCCTGGG
>CAMDKJ010000125.1 GCA_945900705.1 Bifidobacterium breve
GGCGGCGGCTTGGCACCGTTGGCACCGCAGGTCAGAAGTCGATCACTAATACTTGCCGCAGGGACATCAAGAATTTGTGCAAGTCGCGCTATCACGGCAGCGCCGTCATCGACTTCACGCTGTAACGTCACCCGGTCAACGGTAACCACCAGCGAGGTGCGATTAGCAACAAGTGGTCGGCCCGCCTGATCCAAAATCAACCCTCGCACCGCCGGTGTCACCACCTCGCGCACGGTATTGCTCTGCGCAGCCTCCCGGTAACTCTCGCCAGTTACTACCTGAAGATAGAACAGCCGTACCAGCAAAGTCGCCATTAACGAGACTACTAGAACACTGAGGATGACCAGTCGCAGATTCGATCGTTCACCCACTCGGGCCTCCTTCCAGTCTCAATGCCATTGCAATCGACTTGCGGTCAAGATAAATATGGGTCAGATCTGAAGTTGTGACGGTTTCCACCGCTTTAGGGTTCCCAATTTTCGCCTAGATGGCAATCTCCGGGGTAACTCTTCGCACCAACCAAGAAATCGTTGGAAGCACAACCGGGGCCAAGATCAGCCCATAAAGACTGCTGGTCAGCACCAAGGCTGGCACCGCATCCCACGCCACCTGCTTACCGCCAAAACCCGCAATAAGTACCGCATAGGCCAAGGTCGCTGCACCCGTGCTAAGTCCAACCAGACCCATCAACACCGGGACGGTGCGATCACGCGGGTCGATAACCGCACCGGTCAAGAACCCGATTACCAAAAAGATCAGAGCTTGGATTCCAATTACCCCACCAGCCGGCGGGGTGAAACCTAGGACTAGTCCGGCCGCAAAGCCAACAACCGCACCGGTGAGCGGCCCATATGCCAAGGCCAGCGCCACCACGCAAACCACTACTAGATCCGGGGTAGCTCCGGGCAAGCCGAGCCGCGATAGCAAAGTTAGCTGCAACATTACCGCTAGCACGATGACAGTTGCGCAGATCACCGTCTGCCGAATCCACATCCTTAGTTACTTTCACTACTTGCTGATGTGCCAGCAGAGGGTGTCGGTGATGGCACCGGTTTCGCCGCCTTTTCCTTTTTCGGCTTGGTGCTCGCGGTTGGGGCAGGGCTCGCACCGTCGTCGACGCCACTTGGAGAAGGCGATGCTTGGGCTGACGCATCGGTAGTTGTGGCAGGCGGCGATGGCAAGACCGAATCACGAGGGTCTTCACGCGGTGGACGAATCACCACCCCCACGATCGACAATTGAGACACATCCGCAAATGGTCGAACGGTGGCGATGCGGCTTAGCTGCCCGGCCGTACCGCTAACTCCGACGACTTCACCGATTGGAATACCGGGCGCGTAAGGCCGCCCACTTCGTGAGCCGAAAGTTACCAGTGCCTGCCCAGACTTAAGCGATGCGAGCGGATCGAGGGTTTGAAATTCAAGTGAGTCTTGACGGCCGGTGCCTGACAAAATGCCGATCTCTTCAGTACCCGCAACGCGGGCGCCAACCGCGGAGGAAGCATCGACAATTAGCACAACTGTGGCGGTGGTCTTCGTGGTGCTGAGGATGCGACCTATCAGGCCCTGCCCATTTATCACTGTCATATCAGCCAGGAGTCCGTCATCGCGCCCAGCATCAATTGTCACTGTCCAAGAAAAATCCTGAGCAGGTTCAACGGCGATGACTTCAGCCGGCACGATGCGGTATCGGCCAACACCGGCTACCCGCAAAAGCTGATCGAGGGCATCAGCGCGGGCGCGATCTTCAGCAGAGCGAACTAGGGCATCTTGCAGGGTCGCATTTTCCGATTCGAGTTCGGCGACGCGTGCCCGCTGGTCACCCCAAGTGCCCCACCAACTACCGACACCGGTAATTGGCGAAACGATTACCGAAGCAGCAACCTGAACGCCGCCAAATGCACTACTCACGACCGAGCGCACACTAGAAAACGGGCCTTTACCCCCGCGCAAATCCAAGATAGTAAATGTCAGGGCAATGATGATTAACAGCGCGAGAATGATGCGGGTGCGTTGATTCAGCATGACTTGGGTTTCACGGTTTAGCACCGATTAGGTGCATTAACCGATTTACCGTCGCGGCTCGGCGATCAGCACCTGCTGTAGTGCATCGAATTCCTCGACGCACTTACCTGAGCCGAGCGCAACACATTCGAGTGGGCGGTCGGCGATGATAATCGGCATCCCGGTTTCGTGACGCAAACGCTCGTCGAGCCCGCGAAGTAACGCGCCCCCTCCCGTTAAGACAATACCGCGATCCATGATGTCGCCGGATAGCTCGGGCGGGGTGCGATCCAAGGTGGCCTTTACCGAGTCGATGATCGCGTGCACCGGTTCATCCATCGCCCGGCGGATCTCTTCAGCGGTCACCACGATGGTGCGAGGTAGGCCACTGACCAGGTCGCGGCCACGGATCTCAGCCTGTGGCTCATCGGGCAGCGGGAAAGCCGACCCGATCGCCATTTTGATCTCCTCGGCGGTGCGTTCGCCGAGCATCAAGGAATACTCCTTCTTCACGAACGCAATGATCGAGTTGTCAAGCTCATCACCGCCAACGCGAATTGACAAACTCGTAACGATGCCGCCGAGTGAGATCACTGCGACCTCTGAGGTACCTCCACCAATATCGACAACCATGTTGCCGGTTGGCTCATGCACCGGCAAGTTCGCACCGATTGCAGCGGCCATCGGCTCTTCAATAATAAATACCTTGCGCGCACCTGCTGCGTAGCCTGCATCCTTAACGGCGCGCTGTTCAACGCCGGTAATGCCCGATGGCACACAAATAATCAGGCGCGGTTTGGCTAGGTGCCGGCGCTTATGAACTTTTTGAATGAAGTACCTGAGCATCCGCTCGGTGGTATCGAAGTCGGCGATGACGCCGTCCTTGAGCGGGCGGATAGCGATGATGTTGCCGGGCGTGCGCCCGATCATGCGCTTGGCTTCGGAGCCAACCGCCAAGATGCCGCCGGTGTTGTTGTTGATCGCCACCACCGATGGCTCGTTCAAGACAATGCCGCGCCCCCGCACATAAACGAGGGTGTTGGCGGTACCTAGGTCGACGGCCATATCGCGCCCGACGAAGGATGATGACGAAGCCACGGGGAAGTGTCCGCCTTCCTGTCGAGATCATGAACGGATAAGGGCACAACAAGGTACCCCCTTATCTTACGACGAACCCCATTCGCGTCCGAAATGTCCGGTTTACTTGGCACCTTTACCGGTTTGCGCGATTAGTTCGGCCTTGGCCGTTTCCAGCACCCGCAGATGGGCTTCTAGCCGAGCTGCCTTAGCCGAATCGGCCGGTAGGTCATACGCCGCGGTGACCACAGCGCCTAGGTCGGCCCGGTAATCGTGGCCCAGGCTTTGGAAATCACCAGGCTTGACGTTCGTGGCGAACATAGTGTCAACGAAGCCCTGAATAAAGGTAATTCCCGGCCGCCAGGTCATTGACTCGGGGATATTGCGCCCGCGGGTGCCATCAAGTGGCAGCCAAGCTGGGCGTTTGGTGATCAATGCGGGGCGAAAGCGCACCACCGGATCCCCATCGTGCTCCAAGAACCACACGCGGGGCCGCGTAGTAGGTAGCACCGCTGGGATTTCTTCGGGTCGATCAACTGTGATCGACTCCTGAATGCACAACGCGTGAAACCCATCGGCCACCTTGCCGCCGGGTGTGCCGACCCAAAGGGCGGCAGCGATGTTGTAGTGATCAAGATCAATTGGCCCGCCAGAGACAGCCGCCTCCTGCACCTTTGCCCCAAGACTCTCGCCATATAGCAATAGGCGCGGGCGCTTGGTGCGCGTCGCAAGCTCATCGCGGATTGAGCCAAGTAATAACTTTTGGGTCTGCGCAGCTATTGCTACTTTGCCAAGGGATAAAAAGGACGGGAGTAGGCCATAACCGATAACAACCGATGCGCTGTCACCGCGCGTGAGAATCTCAAGAATGTCGACCGGCGTTGAGTTCGCAAATCCGGTGCCAGCGGGCGCCAGAATAAGTAGGTTGCTCCGATCGAATGCACCGGTGCGGCGCAATTCTGACATTGCTAGGCCTACGCGCTGCTCAACCGTGGCCGCTGCATCAACGCCGATGAACACACGCACCGGCTCAGCAACCGGCTCTAAGCCAGTGACTTCACGGATGTCATCAGCGCCGGTAACTGAACCAACAAACCGGGCGCCCTCGCGGCCAAGTTCAGCCATGGTCACCGCCGATTCGGCGCTGCCCGAGACCGATGGGTTAAGTGGTGGTTTGGCATAAGCTAGGTCTAGGTCGCGTCCATTCGGGGTGAGTTTTTGCTCAGCCAGCCTGCGGCCCACCACCCCGGCAGCCACGCCAACACCGACGATGCCTACGACACCAGCAACCGACTTAACCGGCCAGCGGCTGCGACCAATCGCCGCAGCTACCAGTGCTGTACCAAGCGCCACAGGTAGTGCCACTGCCGCGCACGTTAGGCCACCAACAACAATCGGAAAGGCGGTTCGTACTTTTGCCGGCCATGGCACCAAAGTCGGCCCACGCGAACCCGCTGCAATAACACCGCCGGCACTGACACCGGCAGCCGCACCAAGTGCCGACGGCAACATCGACTACAAACCCGGGAAGAAGAGTTCGATCTCGCGGGCAGCGGACTCCGGAGAATCCGAACCGTGCGTCACATTTAGCTGGGTTTCGGTCGCTAGATCACCGCGAATGGTGCCAGGAGCAGAGTTGGCGGGATTAGTGGCGCCCATCATCGCGCGCCAAGACAAAATGGCCGCCGGGCCTTCGATCACAGCTGCAACAAGGGGTGCGCTGGTGATGAACTCGACTAGGTCGGCGAAGAACGGCTTATCGGCATGCTCGCCGTAATGCTCCTGGGCGACCGCCGCCGTCAAAGTTCGCATTTCGAGGGCAACAATCTTGAAACCTTTGCGCTCGATGCGCCCGAGGACTTCACCGACCAGGCCGCGGGCTACGCCATCGGGCTTGATCAGGACGAGGGTGCGCTCAGACATGGGTTTAACTCCCTATAGGTGTGACAGATGGGCATGGGAACTTACTGGTGCGAGCAAAACTCTACCCAGCCACTTCGTCAGGGCCTGCATCGCGTTCGGCGCGCAGGGCATCAACCCGGCGACCATTGCGCACCGCAAAGAACCAAAGGATGGTGAATATTGCGCCCACTATGAACATCAGGGGAACAAGTAGCCCCAGGGCTAAGACCGCAACCTGCATTACCCAGCCAAAGCCCACTCCCCACCGGCGACGCAGAGTTCCGATGGCCAGCACTAACAGCACCGCGAGCCCCATTCCGATACCGATGGCCCACCCCGGGTTGGCTACCGACCCGTTGGTTGCCGCCACCGGTATGGCAAGCAGCACAATTAGTGCTTCGATCGCGAGTACCGCAGAACACAACACCTTCATTGGCTTAAATCCCCGAATACATTCGTTTGGCGTCGCCGACAAGTGCGACCGAACCTGTTATTAGCACTCCAACTCCCCCGAGCTCACCGGACTCCTCGGCAAGGGCAAAGGCTCTATCCACCGCGGCGAGCAGCGCCGGCTCTGTCCAGACTCGGTCGGCGCCAAATATTGAAATCGCAATTTCTG
>CAMDKJ010000126.1 GCA_945900705.1 Bifidobacterium breve
AGTGACCACCGTAAGTCCAACGGCAGCGGCCATCATGAGCATGCTGGCGGTCGACCACCAGGGCAGATCGGGGACTTCAAGAAGATACATCGTGATCGCAACACCTTGCGCTACCGTTTTAGCTTTACCCCCGCGACTTGCCGGTATGACTCCATGCTCAATGACCCAAAACCTCAATACAGTAATACCAAGTTCGCGAACCAAGATCACAATGGTTACCCACCAGGCCAAATCTGCCAGCACTGACAACGACACCAAGGCGGCGCCAATTAGTGCCTTATCGGCGATTGGGTCGGCGATCTTGCCGAAGTTCGTAACCAAACCTCGCCGGCGCGCAATAGCACCATCGACGAGATCGGTAAGGGCGGCGAATACGAAAACTCCGGCCGCCCACCAGCGTAATGTCAGGTCGTGGCCGCCTTCGGCGAAGAGCAACACCACCATTACTGGGACGCAGGCAATTCGTAGCAGGGTCAAAAAGTTCGCGATATTTACTATCGAGGTACCCGAGACTAAATCACCAGCGGCATCCGGCTTAGGTGGCCTCACACCGGCTCCGCAATTAGATCCACCCCTTCGGTGTCGACTACATTGGCGGTCACAAAATCTCCAATGTTTGCGGCACCGCTCACGATTGTTGAACCGTCATCGGGGCCTTGATGTCCGGCACGGCCTACCAATCGCCCAGTTGGCTCACCATCTTCATCAAGTTCTTGGGTTTCAATGAGGACTTCAACTGTGGTACCGATTCGGTCCTCGGCACGTTGCGCCATGATCTCCTCGGCCACCGTTGAAATCATTTCGACGCGTGCGCGGATGACATCTTCAGCCAATTTATCAGCAAATGTTGCAGCCTCGGTGCCATCCTCATCGCTATAGCCAAATATCCCAACCGCGTCAAGGCGTGCTTCATTTAAGAAGAGCAACAGTTCATCGAACTCTTCTTGGGTCTCACCGGGAAACCCCACGATAAAATTGCTTCGGATCCCGGCATCTGGGTTCAACTCTCTAATCTGTGCAATGAGTGTGAGGAAATCAACTCGCCCTCCGAAACGCCTCATGCGGCGCAGCAGCGCAGTACTGGCATGCTGAAATGAAAGATCGAAATAGGGCGCAACAACAGGGGTATGCGCAATGACCTCGATAAGACCCGGCCGCACCTCCGCGGGTTGCAAATAGGCTACGCGTAATCTGCTTAGCGAGGTGGTGTTTCCAATGGCGGGGAGCAGTGACTCCATTAGTCGTATGTCGCCTAGATCTTTTCCGTACGAGGTTGAATTCTCACTCACCAGTACGACTTCCCGCACCCCTTGATCTACTAACCACTTGATCTCTTCGATGATGTCGGTGGTTGGCCGTGAGATAAACGAACCGCGAAATGACGGGATAGCGCAAAAAGTGCACCGGCGGTCACAGCCGGAAGCCAATTTCACCGGCGCGACCGGGCTGCCATCAAGGCGGCGGCGCAGGATCGGCGGTTGCCACCCGGGTACCGCCCCCAAATCGCTCTCACCATGGCCTGGGATGGGCACGGCGACCGCGGGGCGATCAACCGGTGAGATCGGGAGCAGGGTCCGCCGATCGCGCGGCTTATGTGCGGGCGGACGCTCGCCGGCAACGATGGCTCGTAGCCGCTCAGAAATATCTGGGTAATCATCAAAACCTAAAACTGCATCGGCCTCGGGCAGCTCATCTGCTAGCTCGCGCCCGTAGCGCTCGGAAAGGCAACCCACCGCAACTACGGCTTGTGGCCCGCCACCGGCGCCCTTAAGGGCCGCGACTCCAATCACGGCGTCGATTGAATCCTTCTTAGCCACATCTACAAAACCGCAAGTGTTAACAAGCACCGCATCAGCTTTGGCTGGATCCTCAACGATCGTCCAGCCAGCGGCGGTCAGTCGGCCAGCAAGTTCTTCCGAGTCAACTTCATTGCGGGCGCACCCTAAAGTCACCAGAGCGACACTTTGCTGCGGAGTACTTAAATTCTCGGGCACCACCCCAGCCTACGGAGGTGCCTTTGGTTCAATAGTGAGCGGGACTTAAGAACGTTCGAAGGCACTGACCTGCCTTTGGGATGCGTCGAATTCGGCGGCGAGACCTTCAGGGTCCAACCCCAAGCAATTGGCCAACACCTTTAGATGTCCGCGGACGTAGGCGGCACCACCAAAACTATTAAAATCATCGGCCTCTAGGGCGACCAGCATGGACTCACGAATCTTGGTTCTTGCAGCTAAATCAGCTGTCGAAAGACTCAAAGCCACTCGAGCGCTTTTGACAGTAACACCGACGCTCATGTCCGCCTCCCGCCCCAGTTATGGGGAAAATGCTAGCGCGCTCGCCTATGGTGCGCACGTCGAAAGGGAAGAAATTAATTCGGCAATTCGGGGGACAAATCGAGCCTTTGGAGCTAAGAGTCTCCCCGAAGCATTGCAATAATTTCCGGTAATTCTTCGGGTTTTACTAATACATCGCGAGCTTTAGAGCCTTCGCTGGGCCCAACTACGCCACGGGACTCCATCAGGTCCATCAGGCGACCAGCCTTTGCAAAACCCACCCGCAACTTGCGTTGCAACATTGAAGTAGACCCGAACTGGGTCGAAATCACCAACTCAACGGCCTGGATGAGCACCTCAAGGTCGTCACCGATATCCCCGTCAACTTCCTTGGCTCCAACTGAAGCCACCGTGGTGACCTCGTCCAAATAGACGGCGGCGGACTGCGCCTTGCAGTGAGCAACCACCGCGCGGATTTCATTCTCGGACACGAATGCGCCTTGAATGCGCTGGCTCTTATTGGCCCCCATCGGCAAGAACAAACCATCACCTTGACCGACTAGCTTCTCGGCCCCTGGCTGATCCAAGATGACTCGACTATCAGTCAGGCTCGAGGTGGCAAATGCCAAACGACTTGGAACATTCGCCTTGATCAGGCCGGTTACCACATCAACACTTGGACGCTGCGTCGCAAGCACCAGGTGGATACCGGCCGCTCGCGCCAACTGCGTGATACGGACGATTGCGTCCTCGACATCACGCGGGGCCACCATCATTAGATCCGCTAGCTCATCAACGACCACTAGTAAGTACGGATAGGGCCTCAGCACCCGCTCACTGCCTGCGATAGCTTCCAGTCGTCCGCTCTTGACGGCTTTATTGAAATCATCAATATGGCGGAATCCGTATAGTGCTAAATCGTCGTACCTACGGTCCATCTCCTTGACAACCCACTGCAGAGCGTCAGCCGCTTTCTTTGGGCTGGTGATAATTGGCGTGATCAAGTGCGGAACACCCTCATAAGCCTTTAACTCAACCCGCTTTGGATCTACGAGGATCAAACGAACTTCATCGGGGGTTGCCCGCATCAGAATTGAGATGACCAAGGCGTTAAGACAACTGGATTTACCCGCTCCGGTAGCACCAGCCACCAAAATATGCGGCATTTTAGCCAGATTGGCCACGACGAAACCGCCCTCAACGTCTTTACCGAGGGCGGCGACCATCGGATGCTGATCACCGGTAGCGGCTTTACTTCGCATGACATCGGCGAGGGCAACTAGTTCGCGGTCAGAGTTCGGAATCTCAATCCCTATTGCTTTCTTGCCCGGGATCGGACTGAGAATGCGCACATCTGCGCTCGCCACCGCGTAAGCAATGTTTTTACTAAGTGCGGTTACCCGTTCAACTTTGACGCTCGGGCCCAATTCGATTTCATATCGCGTAACCGTTGGTCCGCGCATGAAGCCGGTTACCTGAGCGTCGATGCCGAATTGCTCGAGGACCTCGGTCAATGCTGCAACCACTTGATCATTTGCCCGCGTAGCAGTCTTATGTTCAGCGCCCGGCTTTAGCAGATTCGCAGGTGGCAATACATACGTGACGCTGCCAGATAGCGGTAGTTGCTCGACCAGTTTGGGAGCCCGACTTGCCGAAGCCGCGTTTACCGGCCGCGCGAGTGCCACCGTTTCATGCCGTGCCGGATGGCCCACCGGTTCGGCCGCCACTACAGGCCGAGCAATGGAGTTGGTCGGTGTCATGCCGGCCATCAGCGCTGCCGCCGGCCGGAATTCATCTTCCGCGATCGGTGTTACAAAAGGCTCATCCCCGACAAATGCGCCCCCAAGACCATCGGGCAGATCTTCGTCAAGGGCATCATCTCCGTCAGCAGCGTCATCACTGCGTTTGGTCGCAAGCTCGGAGCCGGTTGGCCGCCGCCTGAAGACCGCACCCAAAGCACCAATGCGCGTTAATTGGTGGAGCCCGGCACCGAATTTTGCGCGTACAGCACTAAGTGAGGTAGCGGTAAGGATTAAAACACCAAACACCAACAGCAGGGCGAAAATCACCCCGGTGACGATTGGGCCGATTGCCGCGACAATTGGCGCGGTTGCTATCCACCCCACCACCCCACCACCGGTGCTCATCGCATCAGAGCCATCACTTGGTGTGGCCACCCCTTGGATCAAATGCCAAAGTCCCACGAGTGCGATTAGCACCGCGGCTCCGCCGATTAACATGCGCCCGGTGGTTGCCTGCTCATCGGGATGACGCAGATAGCGCCAGGCCAAGCCCAGCAACACGATCGGAATTATAAAGTCGAGCGCACCGAATAAAGCCTGAGCCAACATCGCGGCCCACGACACAAACCAACCTTCAACGCCAAACCAGGTGCCGGCGAGCAGGATCGCCGCGGCCGCTATGAACGCGAGCGCTAAACCATCACGGCGCTGTGCCGGATCAAGCCCACGTGCCCCTGAGCCGATATTGCGGGCAACAAACCCCAGCCCGTGCGCTACCGCGAGATAACCACCGCGGATAACCCGGCCGCCGGTAAAAACTACGCGGGCTACCGGTCCGGGCCCGCCAGGTGCCCGCTTGGCGGGTGCCCTGCGTCGACTTGCACCTTTTGCCTTGGAAGGACGTTTTGCCGGGGAAGATCCGCGACCGGAGCGTGAACGAGCCGGTGCGGACGTGCGGGAAGCCATGGTCGCAGCGTACCTACCTAAACCCACCAGTCCCGGTAGTCACACCCTCCCCACCGGTTCGTGTCGCTGACCTTTTTGCCCTATTTGGGATAAATACCTTCGATTAGCGGCTTAAGGCTTCAAAACCGACGAGGTAGGAAGCAATCTCGGCTCTTATGCCTCCACAATTACCGGGACGATCATCGGGCGGCGCCGATGGGTCCCGCTGACCCACTTACCGACCCGCCGCCGCACCAGTTGCTGTAATTCATGGGGGTCGGTGGAGCCATGGCGCAGAGCTTCTTCCAAGGCATCGCGGACCTGATCAAGTAGTGGCGCCATTGCTTCATCGTCCAGGCCCAGTCCCCGAGCATGGATTTCTGGCCCAACAACAACTTTGGAATCAATTAGATCAACGGCGGCGAAGATCGAGATAAATCCTTCTTCACCGAGCACCAGTCGGTCCTTCAGTAAGTTCTCCGTGACATCACCCACGCTTGAGCCGTCAACATAAACAAAGCCGACGGGTACGTAGCCGGTAATGGACGC
>CAMDKJ010000127.1 GCA_945900705.1 Bifidobacterium breve
GACTGGGCTGGCCCAAAGATTTCTGAATACGCCGCGGCCATTGGTGAACATGGCGGCCAGATCGAGATTTTCGACTACCCGGGCTCCGAGCACGCCTTCTTCAATGATGGCCGGCCGGAGGTCTATTCACCAAGCCATGCCGGCCTTGCTTGGAAGCGCAGTGCCGCCTTCTTCAGGGCCCAATGCACCTGAGGTGGTAAGCCAACTCAGCCGGGGTTCTAAGGTTGCCCTGTTACTGAACAATGGACGGCCCTCGTAGTCCAACTGGCAGAGACACCCGGCTTAAACCCGGCACAGTATGGGTTCAAATCCCATCGAGGGCACCAATGGCTGACGAATCTGATGCGGTGGGTTACCCTATTGGCATGGACTCAAATAACCCTGTTTTGTCGAAGTACTCCAAGCCTGCGAATAAGGGTGGCTACACCTTCGCGGGCGACCCGGCACCCGGCGCTCAGTTTGCCAGCGGCGCTCAGTATGCCAGCGGCGCGGTGGTGCCACCGGCCGACACTAATGAGCAGTTCGCGAATCTGACCGCCGGTTCAGGTCTGCGACTGACCATCACCGACGTCATCATGAAGACCCTGCTGGTATTCGCGGTGGTCGTAGTGTTCGCGGTTGTCGGCTGGAATCTGACTTACGCCTTCCCGATCATTATGTTCCCGGCGCTCATCATCGCCACCATTTTGGGCTTCGTGATCGCTTTCCGCGAGAAAGTTTCACCGGCATTGGTCTTGGTGTTCTCGGTTTTTGAAGGCTTGATGCTCGGTGCCATCAGCAATTGGTATAACCAATTTGCCGAGTCGTCCAACTATCAGGGCATCGTGGTTCAGGCGGTCGTTGCCACGATGACAACATTCGGGGTAATGCTTGTCCTGTACTTGACCGGTGTTATCAAGGTCAACAAGAAGTTCGTCAGTGTGCTGATCGGAGCCGCGGTTACCTACATGGTGATCGGGTTGGCTTCATTCGTTGCTGCGCTATTTGGTGTCGGTGGGGGCTGGGGCTTCTACGGTATTGATGGTTTAGGCCTGATCATTTGCGTTGCTGGCGTGCTAATTGCCTCTTTCTTCTTGATGCTCGACTTCGAAGCCATCAAGCAAGGGATTGCCAGCGGTGCACCGGAGCGCGAATCTTGGCGGATGGCCTTCGGACTCCTCGTCACTTTGGTCTGGATCTACCTAGAGTTTTTACGCTTGATTTCAATTTTCAGTCGCGACTAGTCAAGGCAGCATTAGGCGAAGTTCGCGCAGCAGCACCGCGGCTGCTGCGCAGGGCTGGCCGGAGTCAATTAACTCCTGGCCTAGCACCGCGCACTGATCACCCAGTGCCCGGTCGGCGATATCGGGCACTGGTCTTGATTGCCCGGCCATTTCGGCTAGCTCAGAAAGTACCGGCCGCGTAAGGCTCGCGGAGTGCTCGAGCTTGGTGATCGGCATCGTGCGCAGGCGATCAACGACGCGGTCCAGCTCAATGCTGAACTCCTCAACTACTTGCTCATTCACCCGAGTGCTCCACGTTTCGTCAAGAATGAACGGATGCGCTCGCGCGCCTTATTACGAATCTCTGGCCCATGAGTGAAAGCCGCTACGTTGAATTCAAGATCACCTAGGCGCCCAGCGGTGTCCTTACTTTGTTCATAAGAGGTACAAAAAGCAGATAGCGCCCAAGTCATTCGCGAGGCCATATTGAAAATGGAATCACCGGTAATAAGTACTCCGGTAGATTCATGGAGCAGCGAGATATGCCCCGGAGTATGGCCCGGGGTGTGAACTACGCGGAGACCACCAGCGACATCAATTACCTGTCCGTCTGTTAGCACCTCTGATACCGCAAATGGCGCATAAGGTCGCGCTGGAATTCGGGCAAATAATCGGCCCCAAGTAGTTGACCTATCGCGGGTGGGTAGCGTGCCGGCACGCACGAACTGGGCGTCAGCCTCGTGCATTGCGGCACCGGTCAGCCCGGCGGCGGTGATCATGGCCGCGGCCCCACCAATATGGTCATCATGGGCGTGGGTGAGCACAATGCGCTGGACGTCACCCGGGTGTTTGCCGATTGCGCTAAGACCGCGAACTATCGCCCCCGCAGCATTTTTCAGGCCGCAGTCCACGAGGGTTACCGAGCCATCGGGCTCGAGGAAGACGAAGGTGTTAATGAAACTACCCAAGGTGCCGATGCGATAGACGTCGGGAGCCAAGGCGATGATGGGGTCGGACACGGCACCAGCGTATGAGGTTCTAGGGTCTATTCATGGATTACGCCGAGTCTGTCATCGAACTCATCGGAAACACCCCGCTGGTCAGGCTGCGCTCGGTTACTGACGGGGTGCCCGAGGGGGTTCTCGTCCTGGCGAAGGTTGAGTACCTAAACCCAGGTGGTTCGGTCAAGGATCGCATTGCGATCCGCATGATTGATGCGGCCGAACGCGATGGTTCATTGAAGCCGGGCGGGGTCATAGTCGAACCAACGAGCGGTAACACCGGTGTTGGGCTAGCGCTAGTCGCGCAGCAGCGAGGCTATACCTGCATCTTTGTGTGCCCAGACAAAGTCAGTGAAGACAAGCGCAATGTGCTGAAGGCCTATGGCGCCGAAGTCGTTGTCTGCCCAACGGCGGTTGATCCCGATGACCCACGCTCGTACTACTCCGTAAGTGATCGACTTGCCCGCGAGATTCCAGGTGCCTGGAAGCCAGATCAATACTCAAACTCCAATAACCCGCTCTCACATTTCGAGACCACCGGCCCAGAGCTTTGGGCGCAAACCGAAGGGCGTGTTACCCACTTCATCGCTGGGGTTGGCACCGGTGGAACCATCTCAGGCACCGGTAATTACTTGAAGCAGGCGAGCGGTGGCGCTGTCCGCGTTATTGGCGCTGATCCGGTTGGCTCGGTTTATTCAGGTGGTACCGGCCGGCCTTATCTCGTTGAAGGTGTTGGTGAGGATTTCTGGCCGACCGCATATGACCCGAATGTCTGCGACGAGATCATTGCGGTTTCGGATAAGGACTCCTTCGAGATGACCCGCCGGATGGCCCGCGAAGAAGGCCTACTCGTCGGTGGCTCATGCGGAATGGCCGTGGTAGCGGCTCTCGACGTGGCCAAGCGCGCCAAACCCGGAGATGTTGTCGTTGTATTGCTACCCGACAGCGGGCGCGGTTATTTATCCAAGGTATTCAATGATGACTGGATGAGCGCTTACGGCTTCCTGCAAGCCGATACTGACCGTACCGTTGGCGATGTATTGCTTGGCAAGTCCGGCGCGTTACCGCCGTTTGTGCACACCCATCCAACCGAGACGGTGCGTGATGCAATAAACATCCTGCGCGAGTTCGGGGTCTCGCAAATGCCAGTTGTGCGCGCGGAGCCACCGGTCATGACCGCCGAAGTGGTTGGCGCGGTAATCGAGCGCGACCTGCTCGATTCACTGTTCAATGGGAGGGCACAACTTGCTGATCCGGTCGCAATGCATATGTCTGCTGCGCTGCCGATGATTGGGGCGGGTGAGCCTATCCAGGTTGCAGTTCACGCCCTCGAGGCATCTGCTGCTGCCGTGGTCGTCGATGACGGAATGCCGACCGGGGTTATCACCCGCCAAGATGTTTTGGGTTATCTATCGAAGTGATCAAAGTTTGGCTCAACCCTGAATAGAAATGTCACGGTGGCAGCCGGTTACAGCAGGATCGTGCCTATCATCGCACTGACATTGCCGCCGGACGCCGCAAACCTTGCCAGCCGCCGCGAACGATCAACCGCAGGGGCTTCAACCTGCTCGAACCGTCACGGCCGGGCCTTATACCTGCTCGAACCGTCACTTTGAGGCCAGTATTTGACGGTTTCAGCAGGTATAAGGATCGGGCGCCTCTTCGCTGACACATGTTACCTTCCGATATTGACCCATTGGTTGTACTTTGGCTGTATGCCTAAATCCAGAAACATGCTGATGGGGATACTCGCACTAGTGCTGATGCTTGGTGTCGTACCGGCGCAAGCTGCTGAAAGTGGATTAAATCTCACCCCCGCGCAGGAAGCTTGCATTAAAAAGGCACTAACCTCCGCCGAGTATCAGCTGTTCCTGGTGAACCCGTATGACGTGGCGCTGAAAGAAAAGACGAAGGCGTGCTTTACCAGCGGCGGCAGTGACACGGGTACCGGTTCAGGCACCGGTGGCTCCGGAAGTTCAAACGTGAAGGTCTCCAATATTCCGATGAGCGGCAAATGGATCAAGGCTAATCCGATTAATCTGACCAACGTCACTTCAATCAGTGTATTTCGCTCATGTTCAGGCCATGATTACAGCGGCACTAATACCAAAGGCCAGGTCGAGACCGACAGGTCAATGAAGCATTACATCCAAACTAATGTTCCTTGGACTGCAACAGATTCAATCAAGGGTTACGCGCCATTTGACGGCACCGTTTCAATAACCGATGAGCAGTTCCCGCTGGGCAAACAATTGACTGTTACCTCACCGGTTACCGGATGGCAGATGGTTTACTTCCACGGTGACCCTCAGGTCAAGAATGGCGCAAAAGTGAAAGCGGGCCAGGTGATAACCGCGTGGCCACCGAGTAATGCCCCCGCCGTGATTGATCAACTGCACCAGGAGGGCACGAGTTTTGATCTAGCATTTAAGACGTATGACGGTAGGTATATGGACTCACCGTTGCTGCATATGTCACCCGCGGTTGCTAAATCTTGGACGGCGAAAGGGTTCACGCCCGCGCGCGCAATCGTGTCAAAGTCTGCGCGTGATGCGTCACCATGCAACGGCACCTACAACGCGACCGACTCCACGGATTTTATCCGAGCTAACTAATTGCCGGCAGGGCTAAACCCGTGTTGGCGTGGCAGCGGTACCCGTTCGGAACCTTATACAGGTACTGCTGGTGGTAGTCCTCCGCCAAGAAATAGATCTGCTCTGAAGCGGGGCCAATTTGTGTTGTTATTGCTGGGTAACCGCGATCTGAAATGACTTTGGCATACGCGTCGCGGGTGCGCTCGATTAAGTCGCGCTGCTCGTCATTCGTATAGAAAATAGCGCTGCGGTACTGCGTGCCAACATCATTACCTTGCTGATAGCCCTGAGTGGGGTCGTGGCTCTCCCAAAACACTTTCAGTAGTTCGTAGGTGCTCAGCACGGCTGGGTCATAGGTGACCGAGATGGCTTCTGTGTGACCGGTGCGCCCGGTGCAGACTTCTTCATAAGTCGGGTTAGGTGAGATCCCACCCAGATACCCAACGCTGGTGGATAGCACCCCGGGTAGGCGCCAATAGATTTCTTCGGCCCCCCAAAAACAACCCATAGCCAAGTAGATACGCTCGGTACCTACGGCCCATGGGCCAGTGAGTGAACTACCGAGAACCGCATGGGTATCGGTTACGGTGAATATTGGTTCAAGGTGGCCGGGCAGGGCGTCGGAAGGGTCGACCATGCGGGACTTACTCGATCCAAAAATACTCATACACGTAGGGTACGAGGTATG
>CAMDKJ010000128.1 GCA_945900705.1 Bifidobacterium breve
CACGCCATTTCTTCCGAGCCATACCCAAGAAACCAGCGTCAGCAGCACAAGGGCAAACCCAAATAGCAAATCCTCTACCGGAGCAAAGGCCAACCTGCCATCGCCGATAAACGGTGGCGCGCCGATCTCGGGTGAACTTCCGCCAAAAATAGCGTCATCGCGGTATCGAACAATCCCAAACCCGGTGAACATGCCGTTGGTAATCAGCTGGAAAAACACGATGATGGCATATGAAACCCAGAAGACTTTGCGCGTAACCAGGTGGGTGCGCAGGAGAAAGAGATCAAGTGCCACTGTGAGAATAACGGCCAGCACACCAATTTGGGTATATGTCATGGCGCACCGTCCTCATCGCCGACATTCCATCCCTTGACAGCTCGCACGGCTTCCAAAGTCAAAATTGCGGCGATCGGAATAACGATGAAAAACAGCACTTCATCAACCGGTACCCCACCTGGTAGGTACCAACCAAGAATTCGATCGGTGTCAAACCACCAGTGCCCGTTAGCGATTGCGTAAGCGTCCCAAATGAAGAACAAAATCACCGCAGGAACAATGCTGAGGGCCAACCGCTTAGCCCGAATGAAGACCCGGGTGCGACACGTTACCTCCAGCCATGCACTGCCAACTAGTACGAAAAGAAGTACCCCCACATATGACAAATTTGCCGGCACGGTCATATACTCTCGTAACACAACTAAACATGCACGGGAGCTCCTGCCTAGTGGAGCTGAGAGGGCGACAGCATGGAGTCGCCGACCGTTCGAACCTGTCCGGGTAATGCCGGCGTAGGGAGGAGTCAAATGTCAATATTTATGAACGTGGCTTTCAGCGCCTGGAACTACGACGTCACCGTGCTCGAGCTACTTGCCGTTATCACTGCGTTTATCGGGATAGGCCTAGCGATTCGCGGTACCAGATGGGCGTGGCCATTCTATTTCCTATCCAGCGCACTTTATGGCTGGTTACTGTGGGAGTACGCGCTCTATGGCACCGCGGCATTGCAATTGGTCTTCATCGCTGCGGCAATCTGGGGCTGGTTTGGGTGGGGTCCAAAATCCATCGTCCCCAGCACGGTCAGTAATCGCACTCGCCTAATTCTGCTGATTGGCTCCTTGGCCGCCTGGCTGGCGCTCGTTCCGGTGCTAGCGGCAATCGGTGACCCGGCACCGTGGCCCGATACTTTCGTCTTTGTCGGAAGCGTCGTGGCACAGGTGTTGATGGTTCGTGAATACGCGGATTCCTGGGTGCTTTGGATAGTCGTAAATGTGGTTGGAGCGGTGCTCTACGCCACCCAGAATCTCTGGTTCACGTCTTTGTTCTATGCAGTCTTAATCATCATGGCGGTCATCGGATTACGCAGCTGGCTCGCCAAACGTGCACCGCGAGTTACCTCAGTTTCTGCATGATGAAAACCATTGGGTTACTCGGTGGTGAATGCACCGGGAAAACCACGCTCGCAAAGGCGCTATGTGATCGCCTTGATGCCGTTTTGGTACCTGAGTACTTACGCGAATTCGTGGTCTCCATGGGGCGCGTACCCACCGCCCGCGAGCAGGAGGCAATCATGGAGACTCAGGTAGCGGCCGAAGCCACCGCCCTAGCGGGTATCGGCCCGCAAACACTGGTGGTGTGCGACCCGGCAGCCCTCATGACCGCGATCTACAGCATGGCCTACTTCAACGATCGTTCCTTACTTGAACCGGCAACGCTGCACGCCAAGACGTACGGAACTCTAATTTGGTGTGGCACCGATATCCCGTGGGAGCCCGATGGCGATCAGCGAGATGGTCCCGAATATCGGGCCCAGGTTGATGCCCTGATCGGCGAAGTCGTACGCGAGAGCTTGGAACCCGCCGGCATCGTCGTGCACCGAATTGACGGCCCCGTTAGCGACCGGCTGTTGGCAGTTTTGCAATTACTGGAGCAGTAGTTGGCACTAAGCCAATCCCGGCAGGCGTGGCAACAGCACCTGCGCAGCGGGCGTACCTAGAATCGCAAGGTGGAGGCGTCTGTACCGAACCAATTAGTCGGGCAGACTATTGATGGGCGATATTTGGTGCGCGCTCACTTAGCCAGAGGTGGTATGGCCACCGTCTTTGAGGCGGTTGACCTGCGCCTTGACCGAATTGTCGCACTTAAAGTGATGCACCGGCACCTAGCTGAAGACCCAGATTTCGTCGCCCGCTTTGAGCGAGAGGCAAAATCGGCTGCACGGCTTTCGCACCCCCATGTGGTCGCGGTCTACGATCAAGGGCACGCCGACGGACTCATTTATTTGGCCATGGAGATGGTACCGGGGCGCACCTTGCGCGATGTGATGCGCGACTACGGCCCCTTGACCCCGGAGCAGGCGCTCGTCATTCTTGATCCCGTACTTGAAGGGTTGGCGGCCGCACATGCAGCAGGCTTCGTACACCGCGATATCAAACCCGAGAACGTGCTGCTTGCCGATGACGGCCGCGTCAAAGTTGCAGATTTTGGTTTAGCTAGGGCGGTGTCGACTTCAAATACGAGCGCCACCCAAGGGTTGATTATGGGCACCGTCGCCTATCTTTCCCCTGAGCAGGTCGAGCGTGGTGAAGCCGACGAGCGCTCAGATCTTTATGCGGCGGGAATCCTGCTCTTCGAAATGGTCACCGGCCAAGTACCACATGCTGGTGATAGTCCACTGTCGGTCGCCTACGCCCATGTCAACAATGACGTTCCGGCACCGTCATCAATTCGCTCGGCTATCCCACCTGAGATCGATGCACTAGTTGTGCGTGCCACCCGGCGCGATGCCAATTTGCGTTACCAACAAGCAAGTGAGTTTCTCGCCGACGTAAGGCGAATCCGGGCAATGCTGCCACCACCTAGGCCATTCGTCGAATCACACGACACCGTGGTGGTCGACGCATCTACAGCGGCCCGACTTGCCGCCGGGCAGCCGGTGGCACTCAAACCGAAATCGCTGCCTCCAAAGGCCACCTCGCACCGCGGTCGGCGGCGAAAAGGGCCATGGATTGCCCTCGTCATTGCAATGGTGGTGCTCGGCGCGGGCATTGGCGGGTGGCTGCTCGCCACCGGCAAATCGGTGCCTACTCCAAATATCGTTGGCCTTTCCACGGCAGCGGCAAAGGCGTCACTTTTGGATGTCGGATTGACTCTGGTTATCACTGAAGAACAATTCAGCGAAGACGTACCTTTGAATCTAGTTATTAGCAGTGACCCGGCGCCCGGTGACGGTGCACGTGAAGGAGGTGCGGTCGGCGTCATCGTGTCAAAAGGCCCGGAACGTTATGTGATCCCTGATGTCCAAGGGCTTTCGGTGACCGAAGCGACGGCGGCCATCACGTCGGCGAACCTGGTAATTGGTTCAACCACCGAGGTTTTCGACGATCAAGTGCCCGCCGCTGCAGTAGCGGGCACTTCACCAAAGATTGGCACTGAAGTCAAGCCCGGTACGAGTGTGGATATTGAGGTATCCAAAGGACCTAAGCCCGTGACTATCCCGCAGGTCGTCGGCAAAAAAACCCAAGTCGCTACGAGCGCCCTTACCGATCTTGGCCTCCTCGTGACAACGAGGGATAAGTATTCGGAGAAAATCGCCGAAGGCCTGGTGATTGCGATCCGCCCGGCGGCGGGCACCATTGCTCCTTCGGGCACCGCGGTCGAACTCGTTGTCTCGAAAGGGCCACCGCCGGTTGAGGTGCCAAGTCTCATCGACCTACCGAAAAACAAGGCCATCAGTGTGCTCAAGGGTCTTGGCCTTAAACCGAAAGTTCTGGAGGCCGCCGCGACACCTTTAAATCGCGTCTATTCACAAGATCCACCCGCTGGCACCATGATCCCAAAGGGCAGTTCAGTAATTATCCGTATTATTTAGACCCATCAAGTTGCCGATTTTGATGAACGGAACTCCATGCGCGAACTTCCAGACGAGACCCAGCGAGCACTTGATATTCCAGCAGATATCTTGGCGCTGGACGAACTTCAGATGCGCCGCTTAGGCTACGAGGTCGTTGACCGCGTAGTCGAACACCTCACCACCATCAGGGATCAACGCGCCCTGACCACCGGCGATTTAGCGATGTTAACCGCGGAATTAGGTGGGCCAATCCCCCGCCAAGGCTCACCCATTTCGGAAAACCTCGCAACCCTCGCCGATATCACGCTGGCCAATCAACAACATGGTGACCACCCGCGCTATTTCGCCCGCGTGCCCGGACCCTCCTCATACCCGGCGATACTCGGTGAATGGCTTGCCACCGGGATGGCGTCGGTTGCCTCATCTTGGGGTGGTGGCTCGGGGCCAAGCACGCTAGAGAACATCACCTGTGGCTGGTTAAGGGATGCCCTAGGCCTGGCCCCATCCTGTGAAGGCGTGCTGCTCTCTGGCGGTTCGATGGCAAACATCACCGCGGTGATTACCGCACGTCACCACACGGGTTCGGGCATAATTTACCTTTCAGATCAAACCCACTCGTCGATTAAACGCGGCCTGCTTGCGATCGGCCAACCCCCTGCTGATATTCGCGTACTCGAAACCGATCAGAACTTTCGGCTTAACGCGGTAGACCTCGAGGCCGCAATTAAGGTCGATCTAGAAAATGGGCTGCACCCAATGTTGGTGATTGCCACAGCAGGAACCACTAACACCGGGGCGGTCGATGACCTACCATCGATCGCAGATATTTGCACAACCTTCAATATCTGGCTGCATGTAGATGGTGCTTACGGCGGGCCAGCGGCACTTTGTGCGCGCGGGCGATCGGTGCTACCGGGCCTTGATCGAGCCGACTCATTCGTGACGGATCCACATAAATGGCTTTTCCAGCCGTACGACATTGCCTGCTTGTTCGTTAAATTACCCGGCGCTTTAGAAGACACCTTTGCTATCCACCCCGAGTACCTCAAAGATGTGGCCGGTGGAGCCGTCGAGATGCAAAACCGAAGTCTGGAACTCACCCGCCGAAGTCGCGCCGTCAAACTCTGGCTCACGTTCCGGACCTACGGACTAGAAACCCTGGCTGCTGCAATTGACCGCGGTATCGGCTTAGCCGAATATGCCCAGTACCAGGTCGAAAGCTATGACCGCCTTGAAATAGTCACGCCAGCAGCGCTAGGCATCGTGACCTTCGCTGGCATTAACTGTGATGCAAGCGATCACGTACGGGCAGCCGCCCAACTAACGCAGGATGGTTATGCCGCAGTATCGAGTACGGTGCTGAAAGGCCGAACCGTGCTGCGCCTTTGCACCATCAACCCGAGCACCACCACCGAGGATATTGCCGGCACGATTGACCGCCTCGCGCAGTTCCTCACTCGTAAGTGACGCCCTCATGTTTCAATAAGGCTCTCTTCACCTCTAAGCCGTAGCCGTAGCCACCGAGTCCGGCCGCAGCGACCACCCGATGGCACGGCACAAAAGGTGCCACTAAATTTGCTGAGCAGGCGGTGCCCACCGCCCGATATGCATTCGGCCGGCCCGCTCGCTTCGCC
>CAMDKJ010000129.1 GCA_945900705.1 Bifidobacterium breve
GACATGGTCGACGCATTCCTGCGCCGATTCAACGTGCCCGATGATGTGCCTATTGAGGCCAAGATGGTCACCAACGCCATCCGGTCTGCACAGTCGCAGGTGGAGGCGCAGAACTTTGAAATCCGCAAGGATGTCTTGAAGTACGACGATGTGCTAAATCGCCAGCGGTTGGTTATCTATGACGAGCGTCGCCGGGTGCTCGACGGCGAAGATATCGAAGATCAGGTGCGCGACTTCATCAGCGACACCGTAGTGGGGTACGTGCGTGCGGCAACAGCCGACGGATATCCCGAGGACTGGGATCTTGATCAACTGTGGACTGCGCTCAAGCAGCTCTACCCGGTTGAGGCCACGATCACCGAACTTGAGCAGGCATCAGGTGGTGACCGATCCGGGCTCAGCCAGGATTACTTGGCGGCCGAACTCAAAGACGATGCCCAGCACGCGTATGACATCCGCGAGGAAAGCCTCGGTGACGAAGTCGCCCGTGAGCTTGAGCGGCGCGTTATTTTGTCAGTGCTTGACCGCAAATGGCGCGAGCATCTCTATGAGATGGATTATCTCCGCGATGGCATTGGCCTACGCGCGATGGCGCAGCGCGATCCACTCATTGAATACCAGCGCGAAGGCTTTGACCTTTTCAACGCGATGATGGATGGCATCAAAGAGGAAACCGTTGGCTATTTATTCAATGTCGAAGTTCAGGCTGCTGCCCCGGCACCGGTGGGAGAAGAGCCCGAGTCAGTAATCGGCGAGGTGATCGCGGTAGCGGCCGCGCCCAAGGCGCCACTGCTGGCTAAGGGGCTGGCGCCGAGTCGACCAGCCCACATGGAGTACTCCGCACCGAGTGAGTCAGGTGGCGTAGTGCATGGCGCCATGGAAGTTGACGAAGATGGGATTGTTGAAATCGATCCCGATGCCACTAGGGCTGATCGGCGCCGCGCTGAGCGGTCCCGCCGCAAGGGCGGGCGCTAACTGCACCTTGAGCGAGCCCTGGTGCATCAGCCAAGGTTGACGGCCGTGATCAGCCAGCGGTCGCCAATGTATTCAAAGCGCATCGCGATGGCGCGCGCCCGATCGCTGCCAACCAAAACGGCAGAGGTCTCGGCGATGCCGTCAACAATGTGACAGATTCGAATAGATCGGACTTGTTTAAGGGTGCGCATGGCAGCTTGGGTCCCTGCGGTTCGGGAGCTGGGGTGACGGCGAATAGCGGCACCGCGTTCTGCGAGGTGGGCTAATTGGCGCCGTTCAACCCAGCGGGTGAGCTGGCCGGCCGGGCGATCACCGATCCCCACCTCACCGACCGCACGTGCCATGCGGGCCACCCAGGCGATGGGCGGGGCATTGTTTGGTACCTGATCGTTGGGCCCCGAGTCAGATGAGCCGGCCGGCGCGGTTGCGACCAGGTGTAAGTGCCGACGTGCTGTTGGCACCGCATCGACTCCTGGTGCCACCTGCCAGGTCAATGGCAGGGGCAGTTGGGCGATAGGGGCGAGTTCTTGGACGGTCACGGTCGTTCTCCTTAGTTGGTGTTAACTGGAGGACGGCCGCGGTCGGGGGGTCGCGGGAGTCTTTAGACCCGGTTGCTTGGGCCAGATTATTTACTTGTCGGTTTGCCTGCGTTTGCGTGTATTTGCTACTGAGGAGAGTTCTACGTCAACGGCCATGGACTGTCAATGGCACCTACCAAATCGCTGTGGATAACTTTCCCGGGATTATCCGAAGGTGAGCGAGAATCGTCATAATCAAAGTGTGCCCCGGCGCAGCGCTGCTCAAACCTAATAATTTGGAGGCTTTCACTTGACTACCATTATCGATCCAGATCACCTACTGGCGCATGCGGCCGCTGGCTATCAATCTCGTTGTGATGCCGAAGTCATCGCCGAGGCGACCGGCTTGGTGGAGGTGGAGCAGGCCCGGGTACGGCTAGTCGACCGGCTGCTGGCGACAACAGGCCGGGTGGGTATCTCGGTGGCTGGGTTGCCGGTGATTTATGGGGCCGTGGTCGATGTGGGCGCTGACTTAATTGTCATCGCGGGCCCAGACGAGCAAGTGTGGGCACTTCGCAGCGCTGCGGTGATCGCCATATCGGGGCTGGCGGTGGGCCTACGTGATGAAGGCCCGGGCCCGGTAATCCCAGAGCTGACCTGGCCACGGTATCTACGGCAATTGGCCGGTTCTGGGGTTCGGGTGCATACCGGTGATGGGGTTATTTATGTCGGTGAAATTGCGGGGGTTGGTGCTGATTTCTGTGATCTCACCGTACGTGGTGCTGGCCAAATTGGCCACGTTTCAACTATTTCACTCACTGCGGTGATAGCGGTGCAGACTCATGGCTGAAGGGATGAGATTTAACAAAATCCTGGGTTACTTGATACATCCGCATGATGAAAGCTTCCAGTTCGGCGGCTTCGACCCGCCACTGACCCCGCCCGCCGATTTTGATTGCTGGTAATTCGCCGTTTCGCACCAACGCGTAAGTCTGCGCGGCCGAAATATTTAAGGCATCGGCGACATCGGCGAGGGTTAGAAAGCGGAGGGGCATGGGCCAATGGTGCCAAATTTTCCGCTGTCCGTAGTCGGCTAAATCCGGTCTGTGGATAACTTTCCGCTGACTTTCTAGTTTCGAGTGAAACTAGTGCCACATATTTTCAATGCTGGGGGAGCAAATGGCAGTGCTTACGAGTCAACTTACAAGTCAAGTACCAGCGAAACGGTTACGAATCGTGCGCTGGCGTGATCTTCGCCTTTGGGTGGGCCTGGCCATCATGGTGGTGGCGATGTTTGCCGGGGCCTTCCTGCTCTCGCGTGGTGAGCAGACAACCACCGTCTGGCGCGCAAGCAGCGATTTATCCATTGGTTCGGTACCGATGGCCACCCCCGTAACCGTGGCACTTGGTGAAGCCCAGGGCCAATACCTACCGGCCGGTGAGCCGCTGACCGGGCAACTACGTTGGCCCGTTGCGGCTGGTGATCTGATCCCCCGTGGCGCCCTTGGCTACGCGCCGTTACTTGATGCGCGCTTAGTGACACTTCCGGTTGACCCATTGCATGCCCCGGTGAACTTAGCGACAGGAGATATTGTCGATATTTGGTCGACACCGGCTGAGGTTGCCGGTGGCATAGCCGCGAAGCCCGTTCTCGTGTTTTCGCGAGTAACAGTTGCTGAAGCTGCCGTTGATGCTGTCGGCATCGGTGGCGAAATCGCGGTTGTGGTCGAAGTACCCGCCGACGGTGCTGCCCGACTAGTTGCTGCGGCGCGTTCGGGTTTGATTGATTTGGTGGCGGTGCCGATCACCAGCCAAACAGTATCGTGACGACGATCATTCTCGCGGCCGCGGGTTTTGCTGGCGAGAGTGCTTTAGTTGCGGGTGCGCCAGCAGCGGGTATTACTGTCGCCCGTCGATCACTGGATGCGGCAGATCTTCTCGCTGCAGCGGCGACCGACCCAAACATGCCAATTGTGTTGAACGGCCAGGTGCCGCGTATTAGCCCCGATATTGTCGCGCGCCTATTAGGGGGCAAGCGAACCGTCATCGGGCTTTTTTCGGATGAAGCTGATTCGCATTTACTTCGAGTACTTGGCGTGAGTCGTGTGGTGCAAATCCAAGCTGCGGCTGATCTAACGATGCGAGCGGTTGCTGCTGAGATTTTGCACGGGGCAGCAGGGGTCTGGGATACCGGTAATTGGCAGCACCAGATCCTTGATGCTGGCCAAGGGGCTTCGCCGCCACTTGGGCAAACTGTTGCGGTTTGGGGGCCCGCTGGCGCTCCGGGGCGAACCTCAATTGCTATTGCGCTAGCTGATGAATTCTCGCGTGAGGGGTCTCGTACTTGCCTCGTTGATGCCGATACTTATGCGCCGGCGATCTGTTTCAACCTGGGCATTATCGAAGACTCTAATGGGATTGTGGTTGCCTGCCGCAATGCCGATAATGGCACTCTAAATAGTCGTTCACTGCAGTTAAGTGCCAGCGTGCTGCGCGGTCAATTGCAGGTCTTGGGGGGTATTCCGCGCACTGAGCGTTGGCCCGATCTGCGACACAGTGCACTGACTTCAATTTGGGATATCGCTCGGGCCACCTTCGCTAAAACAGTTATTGATGTTGGTCCATGTATTGAAGACGAAGGTGGGGTCGTGCAGCATGGTGGTGGCACCTTGTTATCTTCTCGGCGAAATGCTGCAGCGGTCACCGGGCTAACTGCGGCTGATGTAGTGGTTGCTGTCACCCGCGATGATCCACTGGCGATTAGCCGCCTTATTGCGCAACTGCCAACGGTAAACCAGCTTGGAGCTAACGCTCCGGTCGTGGTGGCACTAATTCGATCTGGGGATCGCCGTAGCGGCAGTTCAGCAATAGCCGCCTTGCAAGATGGCGGCATCAACCTGCCGGTGGTGGCAATCCCATTTGACGCCGGTGGCTATCGAAATGCGGTGGCGCAGGGTGCACTCCTTTCGGAGGTTGCACCGAGATCGCCCGCCCTGAAAGGCGTCAAGGCACTAAGTAAGGCACTTGCTACGGCGATGGCAGGACGATGACTCTGTCGCCCACTTTGGCCCACTTGTAAATGGCGGCGGCGGCTTCCTCTGAAAGTCGAACGCATCCACCGGCCGCAATTGCTAATCCAAGTTGTTTCGTTGAGTGCATTGCGGTGCCATCGTAGTAGCGGGGGATCGCATGGAAGCCGATTGGCGATTTGGTATCAGGGCCGTAAGTAAAGCGCATCATGTGGTTAAACGTGACCTTTGAATTCGGGTTGTAAGCGACTTTCGACTTAGAGAAGATGCGATAGGTCCCCATGACCGGCCGATCAAAGCGGCCAACCACCGGGTACCGGCCGAGCACTTCGTCGCGCTCGCTCATCACCCAGACCGTCATCAGTGCTTTGTCATAAACGATTCGGCGGCCCTGATGATCGTCGCGCGGCAGTGCTGGCACATTTCGAGCTTTGCGGGTTCGGCTTGCGGGTTTGGGTTCGCGAACTTTGATCGGGGCGGGGGCCACGGTTGGGCTCACGCTCGGCGAAGTGCTCGGGCTCGGCGAAGCCGTTGGGACCGGGCTGGGCGAAGTGGTTGGGCTCGTAACCGGGCGCAATGCGGTGTCGGCGGCCTCGGCAGTGCTGAGCGGTGCGGTAAAAGTGACAAAGATCGTTGCGACCAAGCCCAAAGCGACCGCGGTCGCTAGTAGGGCAATGATGATGCGGGGTTTGGGCGGGGAAGACATACCTAACAATACCTCATTTGCTGCCACTCTACGGTGATCGCCACACCCCTTGGCTACACACCCCTTGGCTACTTTGGGGGTGGCTCGCGTGTAACTATGGGGTCATGTCAGAGCGTCTTAGTGCGATGGATGCCTCTTTTTGGTTCATGGAGTCAGCGACTACCCCGATGCACGTGGGCAATATTGGGATATTTGAAGGCCCGGTGGCCGGATTCGAACTGGGAAAACTACATAAACTCATCGCTGAGCGGATCGC
>CAMDKJ010000130.1 GCA_945900705.1 Bifidobacterium breve
GCGGTTTTGGCCGGCCGAAGCCGGACCCCGGGACCAAATCCGGGACCGAACTCCAAGTGCGACCCCCAAGGGTACCCACGTAAGCAGGCGCCCACCAAATCGGGTGTGCCTACCCGGTGAATCCCCGGCAATCTTCACCAGCCGGACCAAACTGGTTCATCGGAAACCGCCACCGAGCCGTCCCTGCCAAAGATCAAGAATCGGTCGAAATTGCGGGCAAACCACCGGTCGTGGGTCACGGCGACCACACTTCCATCAAAGGCATTTAGGCCGATTTCTAGGGCCTCGGCACTGGCTAGGTCCAAGTTGTCCGTGGGTTCATCAAGGAGCAGCATTGTCGCCCCAGAGAGCTCTAGGAGCAGGATCTGGAAGCGCGCCTGCTGACCCCCGGACAAAGTATCGAAAACTTGCTCCCCGGCCTCGGCCAACTCATAGCGATCCAAGGCTCGAGCCGCCAATTCCCGGGGCAGGCCTGCCCGCCGCCCATCACCGCGATGTAGCACCTCAAGCAGGGTTCGCCCCGCTAGATCAGGTCGGACATGGGTCTGGGCGAACCACCCCGGCCGCACCCGCGAACCTAAACGCACCGAGCCACTATGCGCAACTTCGGGTATCGCTACCTCACCCACCGGTTGATGTTCGATGTCTGGGTCTGACCCGCCGCGGGCAAGGAGCCGAAGTAGATGGGACTTACCGGAGCCGTTAGCGCCAAGAACCGCTAAACGCTCACCGAACCAAATCTCCAAATCAAATGCTTCGGTAAGCCCGGTTAGTTCAAGGCGCTGGGCAACGACCGCGCGTTTTGCCGTGCGACCACCGTGTAGACGCATGTTGACGTTCTGCTCACGTGGCACCTCGAGTGGCGGCCCAGCCTCCTCAAACTTTTTCAGCCGAGTGACCGCGGCTTGATACCGCGAGGCCAGGCCATCGTTGAACTTCGCTTTCTCCCGCAGAGTCAAAACCAAGGCACGTAGTTTTATAAGTTCTTCGTCCCACCTGCGGCGCAGCTCTTCCAAGCGCGAGAAGCGCTCACGACGCGCCTCATGGAATGAATCGAAATTGCCCCCGTGCACCCAGACGCTATTGCCGGCAGCACCCAACTCGACACTGACAACGTGGGTTGCTGCTTGATTTAGTAATTCACGATCATGTGAAATTAGGAGCACTGTCTTCGCCGTCGTTTTTAGTTGGTGCTCAAGCCAGATTTTACCCGGCACATCTAGGTAGTTGTCTGGCTCATCAAGTAACAGGACCTCCTCGACTCCGCGAAATAAGTACTCGAGCACTATCCGCTTTTGCTCACCACCCGAAAGGGTGCTCACGGGGCGATTGCGAACAGTTTCGAAAGTCTCCCCCATCGCGGCCATCGACACCACATCCCAAGTCACTTCGGCTTCATAGCCACCGGCATCGCCAAAATCTGCAATGGCCCCCGCATAAGACATTTGGGAAGGTTCGTCATCGGTTTCCATCAGGCGCAGTTCAGCGGCGTCAAGATCGGCCGCCGCATTGCGCAGGAGCGGAGGACTCACCGTAAGCAATAAATCGCGCACCGTGCCTTCGTGCATCTGCCCGATGAATTGCCTCATCACCGCGAGCCGGCCGCTGTGCACAATCGCGCCGGAGTCCGGTGCGATGTCTGCGGCAATCATGCGAAGTAGGGTGGTCTTGCCGGCTCCGTTTGGGCCAACTAGTGCAGCTATCGCACCGTCAGGGATGCGAAATGTGATGTCGTCTAGAAGTACCCGGCCGTCGGGGAGACTGTAGCTTACGTGCTGAACATCAATGTGACTCAAGCCTCTGGCTCACTTAATGTTCGGCGTTGCTTAGTTTGTAATTGCCGATCCAGTAGTTGACCATCAGGCGGATAACCGACTTCCTCGAGTACTAACGGGAATGGCGGCATCACGGTGGCCCCCCGAATACCTGAAGTGAGCATTTCAAAAGGCCAAGTGACCGGCTTACGTCCATCACCCACCGGCAGCAGTGCACCGATCAAACTACGCACCATCGAGTGACAAAAGGCATCCGCGGTAACTGTGATCACAATGTCGCTACCAACTCTTTGAGAATGCAGATCAAGCAACTCCCGAACCGCCGATGCTCCTTCACGCATCTTGCAATAGGCGGTGAAGTCGTGCTCGCCGAGTAGTGGCCTAGATGCTGAATTCATTAGTTCAAGGTCGAGCGCCTTACCCCATTGCAGCACCTGTCCGCGGTCAAGTGGGTCGGGCCCGATCGGGCTATCCGAAATTCGATAGCTGTACCTGCGCCAAAGGGCCGAGAACCTGGCGTCAAACTCATACGGGACGGCGCATATGGCTAGTACTCTGATGTCTTCGGGTAATGCCCGATTGAGCCGCCAGGTGTCTAAGTCGGTTGGCCAATTGCTGACATCAACGTGGGCCACCTGACCGCGAGCGTGCACACCCGCGTCGGTGCGCCCCGCGCACGTGATTTCAACCTCAGCGCCAACTAAGTTCGCGATCATCTGCTCAAGAACACCTTGGACCGTGCGCAGTTCGCGCTGCCGCGCCCAGCCGGCAAAATCCCGACCGTCGTAGGCGATGTCCAGCCGGATCCGGATCATCGGCTCAAGATGAAACAGCCCGCTACCGGATGATCCGGCGGCGGGCTGCTGCAAAGCATGATGTTCGGTCAGGACTTTTCCGAGGCCGCTTCGGCGGCGTCAATATCCTCGGCAACCGGGGTCACCTCATCATCAGCAACTTCAACAGGAGCAGCTGTCTCAACAGGTACAACCGGCTCAACAGAAACAGCCGGGGTCACCGTCTTGGAAGCGCGCTTGGTCGCAGCTGTTGCCTCGGCAATCACTTGCTCGGTCAGCGGCTCAACCAATTCGATAACGGCCATGGGTGCGTTATCGCCCTTGCGGGGTCCGATCTTGGTGATTCGGGTGTAGCCACCCGTACGAGTTGCGAAACTCGGTCCAATTTCAGTGAAAAGGGTATGCACGACTGACTTATCGCGAACCACCGTCAACACCCGGCGCCGAGCATGAAGATCTCCACGCTTGGCGAAAGTGATTAAGCGCTCGGCGAGGGGGCGCAGGCGCTTGGCCTTGGCTTCCGTCGTCGTGATCTTGCCGTGCTCAAACAACGCGGTTGCCAAGTTGGCCAGCATTAACCGCTGGTGGGCCGGGCTCCCGCCCAGACGAGGACCCTTGGTTGGCGTAGGCATTGTGCTTCTCCTGTCGAAATGCGTTCACTGGTTACAGCTGGATTAAAGTCGCTCATCCTCGGCAAAAGCCGAGTCGTCCTCGACGATTTCTTCAACAACTAAAGCTGGCTGAGCAAATTCGGCTACCGCTACTGGCTCGAAATCCTCATCGTCGTAATCATCATCTTCGTAGTAGACGGCGGCACCTGGATCAAATCCGGGCGGGCTGTCCTTAAGCCCTAGACCTAGACTGATGAGCTTGACCTTGACTTCGTCAATTGACTTGGTGCCGAAGTTGCGAATGTCAAGTAGATCGGCCTCACTACGGGTGATTAGTTCACCAACCGTATGGATGCCCTCACGCTTTAGGCAGTTGTATGAACGAACCGTCATATCAAGTTGCTCGATCGGCGTGGACAACTGCTCAGCCACGAACGAGTCGGTCGGCGATGGGCCGATGTCGATACCTTCAGCCTCGAGGTTGAGCTCGCGCGCCAAACCGAACAGCTCGACCAGAGTCTTACCTGCCGATGCAATCGCATCGCGTGGCCGCATGGACTGCTTCGTCTCAACGTCAAAGACCAACTTATAGAAGTCGGTGCGCTGCTCAACGCGGGTTGCCTCAATCTTGTAGGTGACCTTGAGCACCGGTGAGTAGATCGAGTCAACCGGGATCCGGCCGATCTCCTGACCGGCCTGCTTATTCAAAGTTGCCGAGACATAGCCGCGGCCACGCTCTACTACGAGCTCGATCTCGAGCTTGCCCTTGCCATTTAAAGTCGCAATATGCAGGTTGGGGTTATGGACTTCAACGCCCGCGGGTGGCTGAATATCAGCGGCTGTTACATCACCGGGGCCCTGCTTACGAAGGTACATAACAACTGGCTCATCATGCTCGCTTGAAACCACAAGTTGTTTGATGTTGAGGATTACCTCGGTGACGTCTTCCTTGACACCGGGAATCGTCGTGAACTCATGAAGGACACCATCGATTCGCAGACTCGTCACGGCGGCACCCGGTATCGAAGATAGCAACGTGCGGCGAAGTGAGTTACCCAGGGTATAGCCGAATCCTGGCTCCAGTGGCTCAAGCACAAAACGCGAGCGGAATTCACTGATTGGCTCTTCGGTAAGTATTGGTCGCTGACTAATAAGCACGAGGTACTTCCTTCCCGCGACGACCGTTATATGACATCGCGATGTTGCCGTGTGAGATCGAGCCGGGTGGCTCGCTCTCGATTTACTTGGAGTAGAGCTCGACGATCAACTGTTCGTTTACCTGGGTGTCGATAACTGCGCGCGCTGGCAGCGAGTGCACCAAAATGCGCATCTGTGACGGAATCACTTCGAGCCATGCCGGCACCGGGCGATCGCCAATTTCGGCGTGAGCTATGACAAATGGGGTCATCTCGCGTGAACCAACGCGCACCTCAACGATGTCGTTTGGCGAAACGCGGTACGAGGGGATATTGACCTTGTGACCATTGACCAACATGTGTCCGTGAGTAACCAACTGGCGTGCCATGTCGCGTGACTTAGCAAACCCAGCCCGGAACACGACGTTGTCAAGGCGCGACTCCAAAATGCGCAGGAGATTCTCACCGGTCTTGCCCGATTGGCGCTGGGCCTCCAGGTAGTAATTCGAGAACTGCTTCTCGAGCACGCCATACATCCGGGTTGCCTTTTGCTTCTCCCGAAGCTGCAGCAGGTATTCGCTGTCCTTTGAGCGACCGCGACCGTGCTGGCCGGGGGGGTAAGGACGCTTCTCAAATGGGCACTTGGGTGACTCGCACTTAGAGCCCTTGAGGAAGAGCTTCATTTTTTCGCGGCGGCAGCGCTTGCAATCCGCATCGGTATATCGCGCCATGGGTAATTGTTCTCCTAGCTCTCAGTGATTCTCTGCGCGATCAGACGCGTCGACGTTTGGATGGGCGGCAACCGTTGTGGGGTACCGGACTGACATCGGAAATCGAGCCAACTTCAAGGCCCGTTGCCTGTAATGACCGAATGGCCGTTTCGCGGCCTGAGCCTGGACCTTTGACGAAGACATCGACCTTGCGCATCCCGTGCTCCATTGCCCGGCGCGCTGCGGCCTCAGCTGCGAGCTGCGCGGCGAATGGGGTGGACTTACGGCTGCCCTTAAATCCAACCTGGCCGGCGCTCGCCCATGCGATGACCGCACCCGTGGGATCAGTGATCGACACGATGGTGTTGTTGAAGGTGCTCTTGATATGAGCATGGCCGTGTGCCACGTTCTTCTTTTCTTTGCGCCGCACCTTTTTGGCTGGCGCCTT
>CAMDKJ010000131.1 GCA_945900705.1 Bifidobacterium breve
CGAATAAACCTCGTCTACCCCAAGCAGCGCACATGCGGCCAAAATCGTCGGATGGGGCCACCCACCAAAATCTTGCTGCGGCGGTGAAACAACCACGAGTGAGGAAACACCCGCCACCTGCGCCGGCACCACATTCATAATGACGCTGCTCGGGTAAACCGCGCGTCCACCTGGCACATAGAGCCCGACCCGCTCAACCGGTATCCAGCGCTCGGTAACGGTACCCCCGGCAACCACCACCGAGGTGGTGTCGGTGCGGCGCTGATCCAGGTGGGCGCGTTGCGTCCGGTCGATGGCTTCAAGAAGTGCCGCCCGCACCGCAGGCTCGAGCCCGGCCTCGGCATTTGCTATTTGCTCAGCGGGTACGCGAAGGGCGGGCGGGCGTACGCCATCTAGCCGTTCGGACCACCGAAGTACCGCCTCGGCGCCTTCTTCGCGGACTTCGCGCAAAATTGGCGCTATCTGCTCGGCCGCATCAGCAACGTCCATGGCGGCTCTAGGCACCGCCAATCTCGGGTCAATCGAGGAACCACGAAGGTCGATGCGTCGGATCACGTGGCGCAGTTTACGCTGCCCATGTGCTTTCCACGCTGCCGCTCTTCCCCCTCAACACCGTTTTGGTGCCGGGGCTGGTCATGCCACTGCATATATTCGAGCCCAGATACTGCGAACTCATTGAAAAGCTGCTCTCCAACCCTGACGAAAATGCCCGAGAATTCGGGATTATTGCGGTCCGTGATGGCAGATCGTTGGAGGAAAACGGTGTTAAGGCACTCTACGACGTAGGCACCGCGGCGGTGCTCCGAAAAGTCGACCGCCTCGATGATGGCCAATTCGACATTGTGACAATCGGCTCGCGGCGGTTCTTGATTCATGCGGTCGACACCAGCGCACCACTTGCCACCGCGACCGTTGAGTTTCTCGAAGACCCAACCAGCGATGTCAGCCCACGCCAACTGCAGCAGGTCGCTCAGCGATTCACCACCTACCGAACCGTGCTCGGTGGCCGCCTCGATGATGGCGACGCCAGTGCCGATGACCTACCGGCAGAGGCAACCGTCCTCAGTTATCTAATAACCGCCTCGATGGTGCTGCCGACAAATGAAAGACAGGCCCTATTAAGTGCGGTAGATGCGCAGGAGCGCTTGACCTTGGCTAGCACCCTGTTGGCGCGCGAGAATGGGATTATTGCAGTCTTGTCAGCGGTACCCGCGATCGATCTCTTGCCCTCGATCGACTCGCCGAATTGAGTGCAGATTAAGTGAAGAAAACCATAAGCGTAAAGCGTGGCGGGTCAGGCACTCCCGCCACCGTCGCACTCATTGCCGCAGGTATCAATTTTTCGATACATGGTTACGAGCACGAAGCCGGAGCACAGGCATTTGGAGCCGAAGCCGCGGCCGCCTTGCATTTAGACCCCGCTGTGGTTTTCAAAACTCTGATCGTGAATGTCGATGAATTACCAACGGTTGCCATTGTGCCGGTCAATGCGACGCTCGACCTAAAAGCTCATGCGGCACGCTGCGGTGGCCGCAAAGCAGTAATGGCCGAACAGGATGCCGCTGAGCGGCTCACCGGGTATGTAGTCGGCGGAATCAGCCCGATTGCCCAAAAACGCAAACTGAAAACCGTTTTGGATGAGAGCGCGCTAACACTCGACACGATTTATGTATCGGGCGGAAAACGCGGTCTGGACATTGGATTGAGCCCTACCGACCTCGCACTAGTGACCGATGCGCTTACCGGCTCGATCGCGCGTTTTTCTTAGCCGCACCCCACCAGTCAGCAAATGACACGGCAAAAATAACCAAGGCGGCTGTTATTGGCCACACGAGAAGCAACGCTGGCATAGAAACCTTTAATGGCGCTTCGATTACCGCCTCATCCATGGTGGTCGCGATCAGACCGGTGATGTCAACTGATCCGAGCCGACTCCCAACAAACCACATCAGAATTGACCCAACAGCACCGGCCAGCAGGCCGGCCACTAATACCGAAAGTGGATGCTCGCGGCGCATCACTAGCAGCCCAATGGTGACAGCGAGGCCGGCAAATATCGCAAGTGCGGCGAAGGAAACGTCAGCCGCCAAATAGCCGTCGGGTTGGTAGTTGGCCGGGTAGGCGTCGCCGGATCGCACCACCAAGGGCACTCTGGGGGCTAACCGCCACCAGATGACACCGAGTGCCAGCCCACTCAGCGCACCCGCGGCGAGACCGGCGGTGATAACCGCAGAAGTGCGGCGGATGAAAGTCATCAGGCTCCGGGTAAATTCGTTGGATTAACTTGGATTAATTAAGGCAGGTCGGGCCGAGTAGTGCTTTTAGGTCTCCGTAGAGTGATGAGGACGGCGTAACACGCAATTTGTCATCGAGTAGCAAAACCGTGGTGCTTACTCCCCCGGTCAGGTGCAGGTGGACTTCGGTGGTACCTGGATGCCCCGCAAGTACCTCCTTTAGTTTATCGACTAAAGGTGGGATGCACCGAGTTGCCGGCATGGTCAGGCGCATTGGACCCGAGGCGGCTTCACTCAGATCAGGCAACGTTACACTGAGGGCCACAACTCGCACCCCATCTTCGTCACTGCGATCGACTCGACCTCGAACAACGACGACGACATCTTCGACCAGCGAGGTACTAACCGGCAGATAGGTCTGCGGGAAAACCATTATCTCGACAGACCCTTCGAGATCTTCGAGCGTAATGATTGCCCAAGTGGAGCCTTGCTTTGTTGTCTTACGCTGCACACTGGTAATGAGCCCACCGATAGTTGCCACCGTGGAATCTGCTCGTTCGTCATTAAGGAGGGCTGCAATTGATCGGTCAGTGAGCTGCGCCAAGGCGCGCTCGGCACCATGTAGTGGATGATCCGACACGTAGAGACCGAGCATTTCGCGCTCATGCGCGAGTAATGCCGATTTCTCCCACTCCCCCAAGGAGATTTCAGCTTGTGCAACTAAGGCAAAATCACCCTGTGCCTCTAGGCCACCGAAAAGATCGAATTGGCCGATTGCCTCGGCGCGCTTGATATCGACCGCAGAGTCGACAACTTCTTCATGAACCTGCACCAGACCTTTACGGGTGTGCCCGAAGGAGTCAAAAGCGCCCGCCTTTACAAGTGACTCAACTACCCGCTTATTACATACTGACACTTCGACTTTCGCGATGAAGTCATGGAAGTTTTCAAATCGGCCAACCCGCCGCCGGGTAGCAATAATGGAATCCACCACGTTGCCGCCGACATTACGAATGGCAGATAGTCCAAATCGAATATCGGTACCCCGTGGCGTGAAATCGAAATCCGAGTCATTAACATCCGGCGGCAATACCTTGATGCCCATCCGGCGGCACTCATTTAGGTAGATCGCAGAGCGATCTTTATCGTCCTTGACCGAGGTAAGCAGCGCAGCCATGTATTCGGCCGGGTAATTGGCCTTGAGATAGGCGGTCCAGTAGGAGACCATCCCGTATCCGGCGGTGTGGGCCTTATTGAAGGCATAGTCAGAGAATGGAACCAAGATCTCCCAGAGCCGGGTGATCGCCTCATCGGAGAAATTATTGGCATGCATCCCGGCCTCGAATGGCACAAACTCCTTCTTGAGGATTTCGCGCTTCTTCTTGCTCATCGCCCGGCGCAGTAGGTCTGCTTTGCCCAGGGAGTAGCCGGCCAATTTTTGAGCGATCGCCATGACTTGCTCTTGATAGACAATCAGGCCGTAAGTATCACCGAGGATTTCGGCGAGTGGTTCCTCAAGTTCGGGATGAATCGGGATAACAGGCTTCCGGCCATTTTTGCGGTCGGCATAATCATTGTGGGCATTAGCGCCCATTGGGCCAGGCCGGTACAGCGCCAATACCGCGGAGATATCTTCGAAACTATCCGGTTGCATTGAACGAAGCAGAGCCCGCATCGGGCCACCGTCAAGTTGGAAGACACCCAGGGTGTCGCCACGTGCGAGTAATTCAAATGTCGTCTTGTCGTCCAGCGTTAAGTCTTCGAGAACTACGACTTCGGATCGATTTGCCTCGATGTACTTAAGGCAATCATCAAGCACCGTGAGGTTGCGTAGCCCAAGGAAATCCATCTTCAGAAGTCCGAGTGCCTCGCAGGCGCCCATGTCGAATTGGGTGATGATGGCACCATCTTGATCGCGGCGCCAAACCGGAATGACGTCCATCAAAGGCTCGCGACACAAAATAACGCCAGCAGCGTGCACCCCCGGTTGACGCTTCAACCCCTCAAGGCCGCGGGCGGTATCAACAATTCGGCGCGCATCAGCGTCGGCTTCGTACAAGGTGCGAAATTCGGCAGCCTCGCTGTAACGGGAATCCTTTGGGTCAAACACACCAGCAAGTGAGATGTCTTTGCCCATCACCGCCGGGGGCATTGTTTTGGTGATTCGATCACCTAGTGCATATGGGTAGCCTAAAACCCGGGCACTGTCCTTAATCGCCGCCTTCGCCTTAATGGATCCATAGGTGATGATCTGCGCCACGTGGGCTTCGCCGTATTTATCGGTTGCATACCGGATCATGTCTGAGCGTCGACGCTCATCGAAGTCAATATCAATATCGGGCATCGAAATGCGCTCCGGATTCAAAAAACGCTCGAACAGCAACCCGTGCCGAATCGGATCAAGATCGGTGATACCTAATGCGTATGCCAACATCGAACCGGCCGCCGAACCGCGGCCGGGGCCGACTCGAATCCCGTTGGTCTTGGCATAGCGCACTAGATCGGCTACCACCAGGAAATAACCTGGGAAACCCATTTGGCAAATGACACCCACCTCGTAGGTGGCCTGGGCTCGCACGTTGTCAGGGATGGTGTCACCGAACCGGTGGTGTAGGCCGATTTCGACTTCCTTGACCAACCATGACTCCTCGGACTCACCCTCAGGCACCGGCGATTGCGGCATCAAGTTGGCGCCTTCGGCGAACTCAACATTGCAGCGCTCAGCAATCAATAAGGTGTTATCGCAGGCCTCGGGAATTTCATGCCAGAGCTCGCGCATCTCCTGTGAGCTCTTAAGATAAAAATCGCGGGCATCAAACCTAAAACGCTTCGGATCATCCATAGTGGTGCGCGTGCCGATACACAGCAGCACGTCATGGGTGGCGGCGTCTTCTGCATGGACATAGTGCAAGTCATTAGTTGCCACAATTGGCAGCTCAAGGGAACGGGCAATCCGGAGTAAATCCTCGCGGAACCGCTTCTCAATATCGAGCCCGTGCTCCATGACTTCACAGACATAGTTGCCCGCGCCCAGGATGTCGCGAAAATCAGCAGCGGCCGCCAATGCTTTGTAGTATTGGCCGGCTTGTAG
>CAMDKJ010000132.1 GCA_945900705.1 Bifidobacterium breve
TCGAAACGAAACGAAACGTCATCTCACGCTTTGAATAGTTGCGCAGTGCTTCGTAGGCCATTGCCGGCCCAAGATCAGAACCTCCGATACCGATATTCACTACCGCGTTGATGCGTTTGCCGGTAGCACCGCGCCAGTCACCATTTCGCACCGCCTTGGCGAAGCTCCCCATTCGATCAAGAACTTCATGCACCTCTGCTACGACATCGACCCCATCAACCACGAGGCTTGCCTCGTGTGGCAGTCGCAATGCGATATGCAGCACTGCGCGGTTTTCGGTCACGTTGATGTGTTCGCCGGCAAACATCGCAGCACGTCGGGTGAAGACACCTTGCTGATCAGCCAGCGTGATTAGTGAGTCGAGCGCCTCGGGAGTAATACGTTGGCGTGAGTAGTCAAGGGTTATCCCCGCGGCGCTAACGGTCGAATGAGCCGGCCGCTCAGGATCGGCATCTAGCAGCAACCGAATATCTGGCACTACCGCGGCGGATGCGGTTAAAGTTGCCCAGGCGGGGCTAGCTGATGGGTCCGGTGTCATGAGTCAAGCCTTCCACTAGCGTTCACTTGGGCGAATTCGCCCACCAAATTTAGGAGTCGAAATGTCAGATATCGGCAAAGGCTTGACATTTGGCATGGTCGGCTTAGGCCGCATGGGTAACGGGTTGGTCCAAAGAGCCATGCGGGCCGGCCTCGAGGCGGTGGTTTATGACCATGCACCTGCGGCTGTTTCCGCGCTCGCAGCACAAGGTGCCACCGGGGCCGACTCCTTAAAAGCTTTGGTGGCGGCGCTTCCGACCCCGCGTGCGGTCTGGGTCATGGTTCCCGCCGGTGCGATAACCGAACAGGTGGTTACTGAATTGGCCGGGCTTCTTGAGCGTGGTGATGCAATTATCGACGGTGGCAACTCGTATTACCGCGACGATATCCGCCGCGGTGCGCTTTGTGCATCCAAAGGTATTGACTACCTAGATGTCGGGACATCCGGTGGCGTTTGGGGCCTTGATCGGGGTTTTTGCCTAATGATCGGTGGGCCGAAGCAAAGTGTCGACCGCCTTATTCCCCTTTGGAACGCCATCGCCCCTGGCTTCGAGGCAGCACCCCGGACCCCAGGAATCAGTGGGGAGCCGACCCCGCAGGAGCGCGGCTGGCTGCACTGCGGACCCGGTGGCGCCGGTCACTTCGTCAAGATGGTTCATAACGGTATTGAGTACGGGTTGATGGCCGCCTACGCGGAAGGGCTCAATGTACTTAAACACGCAAATGCCGGCTTGGGGCAACGCGATCAAGATGCTGAAACCGCACCCTTAAGTGATCCACAGTTCTACCAATACGAGATTAATGTGCCGGCGGTAGCTGAACTTTGGCGTCGTGGGAGCGTTGTTGAGTCTTGGTTACTGGATCTAACAGCCGCGGCCCTTCAGGCCTCCCCTGAATTAACAGAGTTCGGCGGCCGCGTCTCCGATAGCGGAGAAGGCCGCTGGACACTTATCGCGGGTATTGAGGAGGGTGTTCCGACACCCGTGTTGGCCGCTTCGGTCTATGAGCGTTTTGAATCACAGGGTTCAGCTCTTTTCGCGAACAAAATTCTTAGTGCCATGCGCAAAGAATTCGGTGGGCACGACGAGAAAACCTCAAGCTAAGCGGACGCCAAGCAACCCATCACAGAGTTTCGCAACCTGCGAGGGCGCGCCCATGTCACTTCCGCCATTGGAACTTGCCTCACTGACCCAGTGATCGATGGCATCAAGTGCCGTGGGGGTTTGCATATCGTCACTCAAGAGCTCGCGGACCCTTGCTAACAAAGGTGCAGCGCTGGGGCCGGACGACACCGCGGTAGCCGCCCGCCAGCGGGCTAGCCGTTCCACAGCCGCGGACAGGCCTTCCTGGGTCCAGGCCCAATCCTTTCGGTAGTGATGGGCGAGGAGGGCAAGGCGAATCGCCAGCGGATCCACCCCATCGCGGCGTAAGTGCGAGACAAAAACTAGATTTCCACGGGATTTCGACATCTTGTGACCTTGCCATGCCACCATTCCCGTATGCACATAGTGCCGTGCATACGGCCAACTGCTCCTTAGCACCTGCGCCTCCGAAGCGCCCATCTCGTGGTGGGGAAACGCTAGATCACTGCCACCCCCCTGCACGTCTATTGGCATCCCCAGGTAATCCAGGGCGATCGCCACACATTCAATATGCCAACCGGGACGCCCGTAACCTACGTGGGTGTCCCAGGCCGGCTCATTAGGCCGGGCCGCCTGCCAAACCAAGCAGTCAAGTGGATGACGCTTACCCGCTCGTTCTGGGTCACCCCCGCGCTCGGCGAATTCTGCAACCATCTGAGCCTCAGACAATTGCGTTATTGACCCGAATTGCGGATCCGAATGTACCGAGAAGTAGAGGTCATTTTCGACCGAGTAGACCGCACCCAACTCCTGCAGCCGGCCAACATGATCGGCCACCGAGGGAATCGCCTCCACCGCACCGATGTAGTCAGCCGGTGGGATCACATTGAGAGCAGACATGTCTTCGCGAAATACTTCAGTCTCGCGCTCGGCTATCGTTCGCCAATCTTCACCAAGAGCAACGGCTCGTTCAAGAAGCGGGTCGTCGATGTCGGTGACGTTTTGCACGTACTTGACATCATGACCGCTATCGCGCCAGCAGCGTTGTAGCACATCAAAAGCGACGTAAGTTGCCGCATGCCCAATATGTGTCGCGTCATACGGGGTGATCCCGCAGACGTACATGGTCGCGGTCTTGCCTGGAGCCGTTGGGCGAATTTCACGGGTAGCCGTATCAAATAGCCGCAGCGGAAGACCGTTACCGGGTAGCACTGGCACGAGGTCGCATTGCCAAGATTTCACTTCCGCACCCTATCGAGGTGCTGCCGCTGCCGTACCCAGCCGAAGGGCATCAGAAAACCGGCCAAGGGATCGCCGGCCAATTTGACGACGGTACCGGAAACGTTCCATCAGCAAGTAACCGCTTGATTCGGATCTCTAAGGACTCAACTTCATCGGTACTTAGCCACCCGGTTACCGATTCTGGGATCCCGGTTGAAAGCATTTCGCGTAGCGCCGCCACCGGTGCGGCTAAATCCTCTGGTATCGCCTTTCCGGCCCAACCCCACAGCACCGTGCGCAGTTTCTCCTCGGTACTAAAACTGACCCCGTGATCGATTGCCCAAACCCGCTGCTGCTCATCAACGAGTAGATGGCCACCCTTGCGGTCGGCGTTATTGATAACCGCATCTAGCAGGGCCACCATTTGGAGGGTGGCATCACGGGCATGCACCAGCGAGACAAAGCCACCAGACTCGTCACTGCCGTCAAAGACGTGGTGCCAATTCGTGAGATCTTCCCCACCTGGCAGCACGGCAACCAGCTGGATCTCCGAGACTTCATCGATCCATACCTGACACATCCCAGGACCAACAGGGCCTTCCGTGCGCCATACCGTTGGTGGCACCACGTGGAGCCCAAGTGCTTCTGACATTTCATAGCTGGCCACTTCGCGCTTTGACAAAGTGCCTTCGGGGAAATCCCAGAGAGGTCTTTCGCCGGCTACCGGCTTATAGACACAGCGCACCGAGCTAACAGGGGTGATTGGCACAACGCAACGAAGGGTACCGTTTGAGGCGCCGATCAACCGGCCCTCAACTTCGAGCTCGCCCGACGTCAACGCCTGAATTAGCGCCTCCGAATGAATCCAATCACTGGCTGACGAAATCATGTGCGTCGTCGATAGCCATTCGCCCGCGGACAAATATGGCCCTCTGGGTCTAGTGGTTGATTGCAAAAAGGGCACGGTGGTCGACCTGCGGCGGCAACAGCACGAGCGCGCTCGGCAAAACTGCGCGCCTGCGCAGGGCTAAGCCAAACACGTAAGGTGTCAACTCCTTCAAGATCGTCATCGGCAATTTCCGGGACTTGGTCACCATCCTGGGCAACCGCATGGGCTTCAATAACTACCTTTGAAGTTGCTTCATCCCACCCGAGCGCCATCGCGCCGACCTTGAACTCCTCGTAGATCGGCAGATCCAGCGCAGCAATATCTACATCCTCGGGACGCGCAGCGGACGGAATCTCCACAACCGGTATGCGGGTCTCTCGTACCTCATCGAGCAATTGATCGGTTCGCTCGGCCAGCACCAAAGCCTGCTGCTTTTCGATAACAACACTCGTGACCAGATTGCCTTGGCGTGCCTGCAGGAAGAAAGTGCGTTCCCCCGGCATGCCTACGGTGCCAACCACAAATCGTGCTGGTTCAGTGAAGTTGAAAACTTGACGCGCCACTAGCCGGCACCTCCACCAATAACTGCATCGCTTGAGCCGGCCTTGGTTGAAGCAAGTTTGCGCTTAGCCTTCTTCGCCTTCGGCTTGAGATTAGATAGGTCGCCGCCAGAATCGTTTGTGCGCAGGACGAACGGCCTGGTCGCGGTATATCGAATAACGCTGATGGAGCAGGGGTCGATCTGAATTCGTTGAAACTGATCAAGGTGCATTCCGAGGGCATCGGCAACAATTGCCTTGATGACGTCGCCGTGACTAACTACCGCATAGATCGCGGAGTCACCAAGTGTCAGGTTCCAATCACGAACAGCGCGCACCGCTCGATGCTGCATGGACGCCATTGACTCCCCCGCCGCCCCCGGGAAAACTGCCGCGCTGGGGTGTGCCTGCACTACCTGCCACATCGGATCCTTGGCCAACTCGCTGATCTTTTTACCCGTCCAGTCACCGTATTGGCATTCGCCTATGCGGTCGTCGGTGTGCCGCGCCGTTGTTGCCGGCTGCAGCCCACAGATTGCATCCGCGGTCTGCTGGGTGCGATCTAGTGGCGAAGAAATGACCGCGGCCAGCGGCAAGGCTGCGAGCCGCTCACCGGCTGCTTTCGCTTGCTGCTCCCCAAGATCATCCAAGAAAACACCGGGGGTCCAACCCGCCAGCACCCCCTCGGTATTGGCTTTGGTGCGTCCATGGCGGACGAGGATCAGCGTGGTCACCTGCTGAGCGTAGATGGCCCAGCCAAGTAAGGCAGAATGCGGACGTGATCAAGGCCATGGGCTGGTATTCGGCAGCGGGCGTAATCCCTGCAATCGGGGCACAAAGTTGGCAAGAACCCGGTGATCCCCACCTGCGGGCGGCGCTGCACGATTTGGTTACCCAGTGTCGCGAAAATGCTGAAAGTTTTGTGTGGCTCGGGGTTTTTGAGCCCACCAAACCCGAGATGGAACTGATTGCGGAGGCATTTGAGCTGCCGCATTTGCAGGTAGAAGACGCGGCCAATCCGGCGCAAAGAGCAAAAATTGAGCTGGACGAGAGTGGT
>CAMDKJ010000133.1 GCA_945900705.1 Bifidobacterium breve
GCCCTTCAATACCCGTGACCTTTCCTCTAACGTACCCTGGCTCGCGATCCCGTCATTTGGTGAGTCCTGGCACAGCCTGCACCACGCAGACCCAACCTTGGCTCGCCACGGGGTGCTCAAAGGCCAACTTGATATGAGCGCGCGGGCTATCCGCATCATGGAGTCAATGAAGATGGTCACCGATGTGCGCTGGCCCAAGCCCCAGCGCATCGCCAACAAACTCAAAGACCCAGCAATGCGCCGCAGGGTCCGTGGATACGTCGAGCCAAGCGCTACGGAGTAATGAATGGTGCCAATGATCAACGAAGTTGATAACGTCACCGAACTGCCCTTAGCTAAACGCCGTGAGGTTCGGCGGCCCCCGCGCACCCGCGAGAGAGTGCGGATGAGTGGCCAAGAACGTCGCGAGCAACTGCTAGATGTCGGGCGCAAGCTTTTCGCCGAAAAGGGCTTCGATGCTGTCACCGTTGAAGAGATTGCCGCTAAAGCCGACGTCTCGAAGCCCGTTGTCTACGAACACTTCGGTGGCAAAGAGGGTCTGTACGCCGTAGTTGTCGATCGCGAGATGAATCACCTGCTAGCAGCGATCAGTGACACCTTGACCGGCGGCAACGCTCGGGTGTTGGTTGAACAAGCGGCTTTGGCGCTTTTCGATTACATCGATGAATACCCAGATGGCTTTCGGATCTTGGTCCGTGATTCGCCCGTCTCGCAACAGACCGGGTCATTCGCCAGTTTGATAATCGATGTTGCGGCGCAAGTCGAGCACCTGCTGGCGGCCGAGTTCGCCGCGCACCGAATCAATACCAAGTTGGCCCCCATGTACTCGCAAATGCTGGTTGGCATGGTGGCCCTAACCGGCCAGTGGTGGCTCGATGTGCGCAAGCCCAAGAAAGACGAAGTCGTCGCTCACCTGGTGAATTTGGCCTGGAGTGGCCTCGAAAACCTCGACGCCAAGCCTCGGCTGATCACCAAACGCGACCGCTAAGAATCTCGACGTCAAGATTCTTGACGTAGGCTCAGGCCATGAGCGGCGCCCGGCATGACGAAGTTGACCGCCTGGTCAGCGCTTGGCATCGCGAGCGACCCGATCTAGATATTTCGCCCCTTGAAGTTTTGTCTCGGGTCTCTCGGTTGGCTCGACACTTGGATTTGGCTCGACGCGCAGCGTTCAATGAACATCAACTCGAGCCTTGGGAGTTCGATGTGCTCGCCGCACTTCGGCGCGCTGGCGATCCGTATGCGCTCTCCCCCGGCCAACTCGGGGCGCAGGCAATGGTCACCAGTGGCACCGTAACTAATCGAGTTGATCGCCTGGAAGCCCGTGGGTTTGTCAGGCGCGAACGTGAGCCCAATGATCGCCGCGGAGTACGCGTTGTACTCACCACAACCGGACAAAAGACAGTTGACGGTGCACTCACCGATCTCTTGGACCGAGAGCGCGATCTACTAGTTGGCTTAAGCGCTGATGAGCAGCAGCAACTTGCCAATCTGCTGCGCTCGCTTTCCTATGAATTCGACTCGTAGTACCCAATCGCCCCCGTTGAGTGGCGATTTGTTGTTCAAGCCACGATGCGCGCACCGGGTACCGCGCCGGTGGCCCGTCTAACGGTTCGACATACCCCTGCCGATGTCAGCCCAACCGCTAAGTCCAAAGCCTGTTCTTCATCGGCCGCCAAAAACGCACAGGTTGGGCCACTTCCAGAGACAATCGCGCCTAATGCTCCATAGCTCTCGCCAACTTCGAGTACCTGGGAAAGCACCGGCCGCAGTGAAATTGCAGCAGCTTGTAGGTCATTTTGCAATGTTGCACCCAGCGCAAATGCATCTCCAGCACGCAGGGCCTGCATCATCGCAGGTGAGACCACCGGGTCGGTGGTAACTCTCGTACCGCGGAGGCGATCACACTCGGCGTAAACGTCAGGAGTTGATAAGCCCTTTTCGGCGAACGCGAATACCCATTCAAAGACTCCACGAGATAGTGCCGATAGCAATTGTTCGCCCCGCCCGGTACCAATCGCTGTGCCACCATGTAGTGCAAAAGGTACGTCGGAGCCAAGTCGCCCTGCCAACACCATTAATTCCTCGCGGGTAAATCCAAGTTGCCACAGCGAATCACAGGCAATCAGCGCACCCGCCGCATCTGCGCTGCCACCAGCCATGCCACCGGCGACCGGGATACCTTTATGCAGATGCAATTCGACATCCGCTGAAACACCGGCATGCGCAGCCAACAACAGCGCTGCCCGCCAGGCCAAATTTGTTTCATCAAGTGGTAACTCGCCAGCGCCCTCGCCCGAAATCGTCAAAGTGACACCCGCGCCAGGTGCGACCTGGCGTGCTCGCACGTCATCAAACAAACTGACAGCGTGAAATACCGTCGCCAACTCGTGAAAACCATCAGGGCGTTTGGGGCCGACACCGAGTTGGAGGTTGACCTTCGCCGGCACTCGAACCGTCACTGTCGCGCCCACGTGATGCTCCCCTTTCATGGCTTCAGGTTAAGTGTTGCGAGCCGATTGAGCACTTTGGCCGAGGGCATCGGCTAGCCGCGCAAATTCGGCCACGGCAAGGGCCTCGCCGCGCGCACCTGGATCGATGCCCGCCGCCACCAAGGCCAACTCGGACAATGCTGGGGAACCAGCGAATTGTGAAAGTGCAGCGCGCAGGGATTTACGACGCTGCGCGAATGCCGCATCAATGACCGCAAAAACTTCAGCCCTTGATGAGTTGCACTTGGGCGGTTCATGGCAAGTAATTCGCACCAGACCAGAATCGACATTGGGTTCGGGCCAGAAAACCTTCGGGCCGACATTGCCAGCAGCCTGCGGGTCTCCGAACCAGCGAATTTTGACACTCGGCACTCCGTAGGTGCGTGATCCAGGGCCCGCAACCAATCGATCGGCAACCTCTTTTTGCACCATAACTAATATCGAACGCAGGGACGGCAGAGTCCGAAGCAAATGCAGTAGGACGGGTACCGAAACGTTGTAGGGCAGATTTGCCACCAAGGCATCGGGTTCGAAATCTAATTCGCGCAGGGTCAGTGCATCGCCATGGATCACGGTCAACGAGCTTGCACTCTCAGGTAGATGCGCCTGCACCGTCAAGGGCAATTGTTCGGCGAGCACCTTGTCTATTTCGACGGCAACGACCTTCGCCCCTTGCTCGAGGAGTGCGAGTGTCAAACTCCCCAAACCTGGACCTACTTCGAGAACTTTAGAAGTAGACGTAATGCCAGCCAGCCGCACAATGCGCTGAACCGTATTTGGATCGATGACGAAGTTCTGGCCAAGTTTCTTGGTTGGCCTTATCCCCAACTGCTCGGCTAGCTCGCGAATCTCACGGGCGCCCAGCAGGGGGCTACCAGACACCGAAGACCCGGTGGGTGTTTTCCCAAAGCTGCCGAGCCATGGTGCTTTCGTCAACACCGCGCACTTCAGCCATCCGGCGCACCGTCAAGGGCATCAAATATGAGCCATTCGGCTTACCGCGGTATGGCATCGGAGTCAGGTAAGGCGAATCTGTCTCTACCAGCACTAGGTCATCGGGTACCACCCGCAGTGCCTCTCGCAAAACATCTGCATTCTTAAAGGTAATAACGCCAGCGAAAGACATATACCAACCGCGCTCAGCGCAGTAGCTCGCCATCTTCGCATCCCCGCTGAAACAGTGGAAAATAACTCTCGCGGGAGCACCAGCAGATTCGAGAACCGCAATCACATCATCATGGGAATCCCGATCGTGGATAACCAACACCTTGTTCAACCTTTTCGCCAAGTCGATGTGCCACCTGAAGGACTCCTGTTGCACTATCCGCAAATCACCTTCGGTGCGGTAATAGTCAAGGCCGGTCTCGCCAACCGCCCTTACTACGTCCAGGGCGGCTAACTCTTCAATCGCGGCGTAGGCATCATCCAACCCACCTTGGCCCTGATCGGCAAATATCCGGGGGGCTTCGTTCGGGTGTAATGCCACGCCGGCGATGACATCGGGATGGCCTGCGGCGATTTCAACCGACCAACGAGCGGCTTCAACATTGCAGCCGATCTGCACGACTTTGGTAACTCCTACCGAGGCCGCGAGCTTAAGCATTTCGGCTGGATCAGGTCTGGTGTCACCGTGCAATGAGCGATCGCGCACATCTAGGTGGCAATGGGAATCAATAACCGGTGATACCAAGGGCTCAGGTGCCAGCACAGGCACAACTTCACCCATCTTCAGGGGGCCTCTTCCAGTCGCGGAAATAGCGAGTCGCCTTTGGTCACCGATGCGCCGACCGGAAGTTGCCCCCATACCGCAACACCATCGATGCGTTGCTCAGCTAAAGCGCCCAGCCCATTTCCCCCTGACCCATCGGCACCTGACCCATCGGCACCCAGTTGCCCCCATAAATCCTGCATTTTTTTCGGCATTAATGGGTTGTAGAGCACCGCGATCGCGCGCAGTGATTCACAGATCGTGTAGAGCACTGTCTCAAGGCGCGCCCTACTAGCGGGATCCTTCGCCAACACCCAAGGCTCCTGCTCGGTGACATACCCGTTGACCGCCTCGATGAACTCTTTGACGGCGGTGATGCCGGTGGAGAAGTCAAGGGCCACCATCGCGGCATCGGCGTTAGCCGCAGTCGCGACCAGCAGCTCTTTTAGGGCTCGTTCTGCTTCCCCCTCGGCGGTAGCGGCCGGCAAGACACCTTCGCAATAGCGTCCGACCATCGCGGTAGCGCGTGATGCCAAGTTACCTAAACCGTTTGCCAGTTCAGCTGTGTATCGAGCCGACATGTCTTCCCACGAAAATGAGCCGTCTTGACCAAAGGCGATTGCGCGCAAGAAGTAGTACCGGAAAGCATCGGAGCCGAAGTGATCGATTATCTGACTCGGCGCGATCCCGGTTAACTTGCTCTTGGACATCTTTTCGCCACCGACTAGGAGCCAGCCGTGCGCGAATACTTTGTGAGGTAACGGCGCCCCCGCTGCCATCAACATCGCCGGCCAGTAGACCGCGTGGAAGCGCAGGATGTCTTTACCAACTAGGTGCACGTCGGCGGGCCAAGTATTGGCGTACTGCTCACCTTCGGGTGACGAAGGGTCAGTGCCGTAGCCAACCGCAGTTGCGTAATTCAACAACGCGTCGAACCAGACATAAATAACCTGGCTTGGTTCCCAGGGAACCGGGATACCCCAGGAAACACTCGAGCGAGACATTGAAATATCAGCTAGCCCACCACGGATAAAAGACATCACCTCGTTGTAAGCACTTCGCG
>CAMDKJ010000134.1 GCA_945900705.1 Bifidobacterium breve
GCCGGTTAAGAAAGCTGCACCGGTTAAGAAGGCGGCGCCGGTCAAGAAATCTGCACCGGTTAAGAAAGCTGCGCCGGTCAAGAAAGCTGCACCGGTCAAGAAAGCTGCACCGGTCAAGAAAGCTGCACCGGTTAAGAAGGCTGCGCCCGCGAAGAAGGCTGCACCGGTCAAGAAAGCTTTGGGCAATCAAAAGCAGCCGGTCAAAAAACCCGTGGTCAAGAAGCCCCCGGTGGTTCGTGAGGATGAAACCCCGTGGACAGCAGCCGAATTACGCGGGGTCCGCGCTGAACTCGATCTCGAAGTCAAGCGCATCGAAGAGGAGATCCTCTCGGCCGAAGAAGGTCTGGTTGCCCTGATTCAGGATTCCGGCGATGGCGCCGGCGATGACCAAGCTGACGCCGGCAGCAAGACATTTGAGCGTGAGCATGAGATGTCTTTGGCCAATAACGCCCGCGACATGCTGCAACAGGTCAACCATGCGATCGCTCGTATCGATGATGGCACCTACGGGGCCTGCGAGGCCTGCGGTAAGCCAATTGGCAAGTACCGATTACAGGCTTTCCCGCGGGCAACTTTGTGTTTAGTTTGTAAACAAGCCGAAGAGCGTTACTAACGCCTTCACCCACTGATGTAATGCGTCCTGGGGATTAATGCGGGGCGGTCTAAGAATGCCGAATGGGGAGGACCGAGTGGTCCTCCCCATTCGTTTGGTGCTCGTACTTGACTAGCCGGCAGTGAGCGCAGCCACGTCAACATCTGGTGGCAGTAGGACCACATCGATGGCGTGGATAACTCCGTTAGACCCAACGACATCGGCCTGAACGACGGTGCCGGCTTCGACGTAATAGTTGCCATTATCGGTCGAAAGGGTAACTTTTTGCCCCTCAAGCGTTGCCACCTGACCATCAGTAATGTCTCCGGACATAACCGCGCCCGCGACCACGTGGTACTTGAGGATCTTGATGAGCGCGTCCCTGTTTTCAGGCAGCAGCAGCGCATCGAGAATCCCGGCGGGCAGGGCTGCGAAGGCGGCATCAGTGGGCGCGAAGACCGTGAACGGTCCGGTGCCCTTGAGCGTATCTACCAGGCCCGCTGCGGTGACAGCAGCGGCGAGCGTCGAGAAGCCCTTCGTGGTGCTGGCGATGTCGATGATGTCGCCAGCAGCCGCAGGGGCCGCAGCCGCTTCGGACGCAGCCATGGTTGGCGATGGAGCAGCTGAGGTGGCGGAAGTGCTGTCTGAGGAGCTGCTGCAGCCTGCAAGAGCGAGCCCCGCGGCAAGAGCGAGCGCCGCGATTGGTAGTACTTTCATAGTCAATCTCCTTTTAATGAGTGATGAACTTTTTGAGGCTAACCCGGGGTCAGCGATCCCGCACATTGGGAACTGCGCCGGTTCGGGGTGAGCTTTGATGGTCCCTCGTGAGTGAGTCAAGTCACTTAAAGGTGAACTCGGCCCCGCCGTTCATGGCCTTTGTGCCAGGCGTTGTTGGGCGAGGTGTATGCAGCACGAAGAAATTGCTCGCATTAACCCGAAAAAATTGATCTGCTTATTATCGAAATGACATGGTTTGTTCATCTTGTTCATTGGCGCGGCCATCTGCAATGGCAGGGTGACCACGAATGCGCTTTACTGACGTGGTGGGCAGACGTTGGCTGTTTGGAGACCAACTCGGTCCGCATTTCTTGGATGGTCCAGATCAGCAGGTACTAATGATCGAGTCCCGGGGCGTATTCGCCAGCCGTCGCTTCCACCGGGCGAAGGCCCACCTGATCCTGTCGGCAATGCGCCATCGGGCTGCGGAGTTGGGCGAGCAGTGCACCTACCTGCGGGTCAATAGTTACAGCGAGGCCCTTAACAGCATTGATGAACGGCTGAGCGTTTGCCATCCAACATCTAGAGCAGCCTTCGAATTCGTGAAGGGCCGCGGGGATATCGAGGTACTCCCGGCGCGCGGATTTGCTTCGCCGATGGAGGACTTCGAACGCTGGGTGAGTTCCCGTGGCCGTAAACGGCTACTGATGGAGGACTTTTACCGCGAGGCTCGTCGCCGACTCAATGTGCTGATGGATGGTGATGAGCCGGCGGGCGGTCGCTGGAACTTCGATGCGGATAATCAAGAACCGCCACCCCGATCGTCCACGCTGGGAGTTGTTGAACCCATTTGGCCGAAGGAGGACGAGATCGACCAGCAGGTGAGCGAGGATTTGGATCGCTGGGAGCGAGATGGACAGGTGAGTTTCTTGGGCGCCTCCGGCCCGCGCCGATTTGCCGCGACCCGCGCTGAGGCAGTCGCTCTTCTCGATCACTTCATCGACCACAGACTCTCCGCCTTCGGCCCGTACGAGGACGCGATGATGTCCGGTGATCCGTGGATGGCGCACTCGCTGCTCTCGGCACCTATGAACCTCGGTCTCCTCGACCCCATCGAGGTGGTGACCCGTGCCGAGGATGCGTATCGAAGTGGTAGTGCTCCCCTTGCATCCGTTGAGGGCTTCATCCGACAGGTCATCGGTTGGCGTGACTTCGTCTGGCACCTGTACTGGCACCTTCCGGCGACCTATCGGGATATGAATGAACTTGGGGCAGGGGAGCCGGTACCGGATTGGTTCGCCAACCTCGAGGCGGACTCGGTCGATGCGGCCTGTATATCTCACATCTTGGCCGATGTCCGCGACAACGGGTGGGCGCACCACATCCCGCGGCTGATGGTGCTGGGCAACTACGCGATGCAACGCGGGTGGGATCCTGCCGAGGTCACCGACTGGTTCCACCGAGCTTTCGTTGATGGTTATGACTGGGTCATGGTGCCAAACGTTGTTGGAATGTCGCAGTACGCCGATGGTGGCATCTTGGCGACGAAGCCGTATGCGGCAGGCGGGGCTTACATCAATCGGATGAGCAACTATTGCGGGGATTGCGTATATGACCCGCGCAAGAGGGTTGGAGCGAATGCCTGTCCGTTCACCGCCGGTTACTGGTCATTCATGTATCGCAACCGCGAGCGCCTCGGCACTAACTCACGAATGGCGCAGCCCCTAAGCGGACTGAAAAGACTCAGTGACCTCGAGGAGCTACTCGCCCAAGAGGCGGCCCGTGGGCCCGCCGCTCCTTGACGGCAATCCCACCCCACGTCGGTGCATTCGGGCTAAGCCGCTGAAATGACACCTTGAAACCCGGTGGCCGCGGCCCCCGTAGAGTGTCAGGGTGACTTCGCGCAATATTCGCTCGAAGAGCATGATCGTTGTCGCGGTCGTTGCGGTAATCGTGATCGCTCTGGATCAGTGGACCAAAAACTGGGCGCTGACAACTATGCGCCCGAGGATGGCCGCCGGTGGTGAGGGCCCGATCAATTTGGCTGGCACCTGGTTGCGCCTGACCTATGTCGAAAACACCGGAGCGGCTTTTAGTCTAGGCACTGGCGTGACTTGGCTGTTCTCGCTGATAGCTGTCATCGTTATCATCGTGATCATCCGCACCGCTACTCGCCTTGGCAGTCTTTGGTGGGCGGTTGCACTAGGGGGTCTACTGGGCGGTGCTATTGGCAATCTCATCGACCGCCTTACTCGGGCTCCGGGCGTGGGACGCGGATATGTCGTGGATTTCATCCAATTACCGTATTGGCCGGTATTCAACGTCGCAGACATGTGCGTTGTCGGCTCGGCAATCCTCATGGTGGCATTAACACTTTTTGGCGTGGCCTACAAAGGGGCAGCCGCTCCGGTCGCTGCCACTCAATGAGCGAGCGATTAGTCCCCGTCCCCGAGGGCTTGGCCGGTGAACGCGTAGATATCGCATTGATGCGAACACTTGGCCTGTCCCGAACCCGGGCCGGTGAGTTAGTGGGGGCCGGCGGCGTCCTTGTTGACGGGCGCCCCGTAACAAAAGGTGATCGGCTGCAGCCCGGTTCCATGATGCAGATTGACACTGACCTGCTCGATGAGCAGGTGTTAGCCGGTGCCACCGCCGGTGTTATCGAGGTGGTCGCTGATCCGGTGCCAGGGATGCGGGTGCGATATGAGGACGACGATGTTGTTGTCATTGATAAGCCGGTGGGGGTTGCCGCCCACCCCAGCCCTGGCTGGACCGGCCCAACAGTGATCGGCGGGCTAGCCGCGGCCGGGCACACGGTCGCAACTTCAGGGGCGGCCGAGCGGCAGGGGGTGGTGCACCGGCTCGATGTTGGCACCTCCGGATTGATGATGGTCGCTAAGAGCGAACGCGCCTACTCAAGCCTTAAACGACAATTTCGGGAGCGCACCGTTGACAAGATGTACCACTGCGTTGTCCAGGGGCTATTGGACCCGCTGCGGGGCACCATCGATGCACCCATTGACCGACACCCGTCCCAGGACTATCGATTTGCGGTGGTCAGCGATGGTAAGCCGAGTATTACCCATTACGAAACTCTCGAAGCATTTTCACATGGATCATTGGTCGAGGTCCGCCTCGAAACTGGGCGGACCCACCAAATTCGGGTGCATATGTCAGCAATGCGTCACCCCTGTGTCGGGGATCTGACATATGGTGCAGATCCGGCGTTGGCGGCGAAGTTGGGGTTGAAGCGACAGTGGTTACATGCGGTGCGGTTGGGGTTCGAACACCCAGGTAGTGGGGAGTGGATTTGCGTCGAGAGCGAATATCCGGAGGATCTGAAACTTGCGTTGGTGCGCCTACAAGAAGGCGCGTGATCCGAAAGTTAGGGTGGCCCAATGACTGAGGACCGGTTTGTACATCTCCATGTGCATACCGAATTCTCGATGCTGGACGGCGCGGCGCGGCTTGGTGATTTAATGTATGAGGCGGCCAAGCTCAAGATGCCCGCCGTGGCCATGACCGACCATGGCAATCTTTATGGCGCCTATGACTTCTATAAGAGCGCCCGTGATCACGGCATTAAGCCAATCATCGGGTTAGAGGGCTATTACGCACCACAGGGACGCTTCGAGCGCCGACCATTTGATTTTGGTGGCGGCTTCGATGAAGGCACCCCCGAAGACCCAACCGCTGGGCGCGGCAAGTTCAGCTACACGCATATGACTCTTTGGGCTGAAAATACCGCGGGCATGCACAATCTTTTTAGGCTTTCGTCCCTTGCGAGTCTGGAGGGCTACTACCACAAGCCGCGCTTTGATCGCGAGCTACTTGAAAGGTATGGCAAAGGGCTTATTGGCACGACCGGATGCCCGAGCGGTGAAGTGAACCGT
>CAMDKJ010000135.1 GCA_945900705.1 Bifidobacterium breve
CCCACACACGGCACCATGCGGGGTTGGGTAACTGCGGGTGTGTGCGCCGAGCACTTCCCAGAGTTGCTCATGACGACCTTCGCGTATTAGGTGCAAATCGATTTCGCCAAGGGTTGGCAAAAATCGGTACGGGTCTTCTGCTGGCACGATTTTTTCACCGTACTGAACTTCGATTGAGTAATTAGGCACATCCGACATCGGGATGACCCCGCACCAAACTCCGCGGAATTCATGATCTAGTTGGACCGAGGAATTATCAGTTACGACGGTTACCGATTCGGCCATCGGGCGTAACACCCGAACGGTAACCTCGCCTTTGAATAGGTGCGGTCCGAGAATTTCATGTGGGTTGGGGTGCCAACCATCGACCAGCCGATCGAGATCTCCAATTGCCACGGGTATTTTGTTTACCTTCGGCGACTTTTTCACTATTGCCGCACATGCACGATGTGGGTGACTTGTTCCCATGGGGTTAACCGCACGTAGGCGCTCTGACCCCAGGTCCAAGAGGTATCGGTCAGCAGGTCATGTGCGATGAATAAGGATTGTGGATCGAGCCCGATGGCGGCTAGGTTCCACCACACCGTGGCTTCCTGCGTATGGTGCGGGTCAAGAGTGCACACCACTAGCACGGTGTCGTCACCATCTTGTTTTGAAAAAGCAATGATGTTTGGGTTATCGCACTGGTGGAAATACAGTGAGCGTAAGTCCTGCAAAGCTTTGTGTTCCCTGCGGATTTTATTGATTAGCGTTAATAGGGGAGCCAGACTACGACCCTGCTTTAAGGCCGCGTCCCAATCGCGCGGTCGATATTGAAACTTTTCGGTATCGAGATACTCCTCGCTACCAGGATGAAGGGCCACGTGTTCATATAACTCGAAACCGCTATAAATGCCGTAGTTAGGTGACAGCGTTGAAGCCAGGACGGTGCGAATCGCGAAGGCCCCCGGCCCACCGTGCTGCAGATAACTGTGGAGAATGTCTGGCGTGTTCGTGAAAAAATTAGGGCGCATGTAGGCAGCGGCCGGGCCGGCAATTTCATTCCCGTATTCTTCAAGTTCTTGCTTGCTGTTGCGCCATGTGAAGTAGGTGTAACTCTGTTGGAAACCGACCTCGGCAAGCGCCTGCATCATTGGGCGGCTCGTGAAGGCCTCGGCCAGGAAGATGACATCGGGATTATCTGCATTTATTGACGCTATGAGTCGATCCCAAAACCAGATGGGTTTGGTATGTGGGTTATCTACCCGGAAGATTCGCACTCCATGTGACATCCAGAAGCGGACGATGCGTTCAATTTCGGCGTAAAGACCTTCGGGGTCGTTATCAAAGTTGAGTGGGTAGATGTCTTGGTACTTCTTGGGTGGATTCTCGGCGCAGGCAATCGACCCGTCAGCGCGAGTGGTAAACCACTGCGGGTGAGTCTTAACCCAAGGGTGGTCCGGTGATGCCTGTAGTGCAAGGTCAAGGGCAATCTCCATGCCGAGAGCGTTGGTTACTGCGACAAAGTCATCGAAGTCCTTAATGGTGCCAAGGTCTGGATGAATCGCATCGTGACCGCCGGCGTCCGATCCGATTGCCCAAGGGGATCCGGGGTCTGAGTCGGTGGCGATCAGAGTGTTGTTTGGCCCTTTTCTATTTGTGAACCCAATTGGATGTACCGGAGGCAGGTAGACGACATCGAAACCCATGTCGGCGATAGGAGCTAGGCGTTTGGCTGCCGAAGAGAAGGTCCCTGAGGTTGGGGGATCAAGTAGCGCCCCTTCGCTGCGCGGGAAAAACTCATACCAGGCGCCAAAGAGGGCGCGACGCCTTTGCACATTAAGTGGCCACGGGCCGCTCATCGTCAATTGCTCGCGGATGGGATTTTCGGTTATAGCGGTGGCCACCTTTGGGTCTACCGCGGCGGCTAGGCGAACCGAAGGCGGTAGCGAGGTATTTCGCATCGAGGTAGTCGCGGACATCAGCAGCGATTTAGTTGCCGCCGGCAGCTCGAAGGCGAGCGCCTGGTCCAACAGCAAGGCACCTTCGGCAAACTCGAGTTCAATATCTAAACCAGCAGGTATTTTGATATTTGCACGCTGGAGCCAAGTGCGCCAAGGATCACCCCAAGCTTCAATAGTGAACGTCCAGTGGCCGATCTCATTCGGGCGGATGATGCCTGCCCAAGTGTCTATTCCATCAGGATTCAGAAATACCCGTGAGTGTTCCTTGCCATCTGGGTGGTGCAGTACTGCGGCTACTCCAAGGGTGCCGTGGCCCTCGCGAAAGCAGGTGGCGCGAACGCGGACAGCCTCATCAACTGCCGCCGCGGCCGGTCGCCGGCCACTTAGCACGGATGGGTTGACTTCGGTGATGGCCAGTCGGCCTGCCAATAGTGGTGTTAAGCCAAAAATGAAGGTCGGGTCATTCGGCGCTGCAGCCATAATGGACTAAGAGTACCGATGAATAACAAAACCTTTATTGGCAGCGGGGCAATCCGGACTTTTCGGTGAGCGCTCAGCGTTAAGCCCCGCTATCTGGCAACACCGTGCGAACACGACACCTAGTCTTCGGGAAGCGTTCTACTCTTCATTACCCTCAAAGCAGTACGCCATGTTGTTGTAGGTGTTGGAGGGGTTTAGGGTGCCGCCGATACCGGCCACATCGGGCCGCACCCAACCAACCCCGAGCGCGAGCCGATCAGTTGGCGCTGAACTCGTAGGAACCACAATATTTGAACTTGGCATTTAGTGCTCCGTCCTTCTCGTTGTTGTGATCTATTACTTCGTTGGTAGGTGTGAACTTCTTCGTTGCGCGGTGAGTTGCTACTCTTCATTACCCTCAAAACAATAAGATCCACCGCCACTCCCACCCGCATGGCCCCCCAACGCCGAGGGGTTTAGGGTGCCGCCGATACCGGCCACACCGGGCCGTACCCAACCAACCCCGAGTGCGAGCCGATCAGTTGGCGCTGAACTTGCTGGGGCAGCAATATCAATATTTGGCATGTGGTGCTCCAATCGTTTAACAGGTCAATACCCAATTGGGCACAGGATTAATGTACGGCACAAACCGTCATACACCTACGGCTTGCTGAAATTATCTACCCGGTTCGGCAAGCAACTGGATGTAAACACCCCACCTAGTGGCGGGGAAGGGTGCCAATTTTTAAGGCAGCCCTCTAAGCCCCCTCAGGTCCCGATAACCTGGAAGTAAGGCGAAAACCCAAAATCGGAGGATTCATGCGCGGGAGATATCAAGCAATCGGTACGGCACTTGCGGCGGTAGTCGTGTTCGCCATGGTCTCCGCGGCCCCGGTTTCGGCAGCCCCGTCCGTCGCGCCGACTCCTCTTGGCCATACCGAAAAATGCGGTAAACCAAAGAAGAACCAAGACGGCTCAATTAGCAATGTGCTGTGCTCGAATGGCAAGGCCAATTCGCAGGTCCGCAAGTACTTGGCCGGCCAGTCACCACTTGTGATGCAACTTGGCGCTGATTCCACCGTCGAAGATGTGCACGTGGCCGTCTGCGGGGATCTCTACGATCCCGACGTTGCTGACACCATACCCATCTTGCTCAACGCTTATCACTACATCCATACGGCCAATCATTTCAAGGCGCCCTTGCCCACGGTAAAGAAGCTCGCCAACCAGATTAGTAACGCTAACAACCCGCTCGGCTGTGCGGGCTAGCCCCGCAACTTGCTGGCGGTGCTGCCACGACTGGCTTGGCTTTGCTCCTAATCGGGGGCTGGGCCACCGTGGCCTGATACGTGCTACCCATCATTACCCTCAAAGCACGCTGCGATGTTTGTGGGTGAAAGGATTTGCCAGCCGCCTGAAGTAGGGCGTAGGGCTCCTCCAATTGCGGCCGCACCCGGCCGCACCCAACAAACACCCAGTGCGAGCCGGTCACTCGGCGCTGAACTAACTGGTGAATTGACACTGGTACTTGGCATGGCACTCTCCGTTTCTAATTTGGTGAAGAATTTGGATTACCAATGGGAACACAGTCCTGGGGTAAAGGCAAGGAAATGAGCTTCGTGGCTTAAGAATTGTCCGCGCTATCCCCACCGCACCCGGGCCGGCCGTGGCACAACTTTCACCGACGATTGCTGCGCGGGCTGGTATTGGTAGGGGTAAGAATGCAAACGCTGTCAGACCCGGTACGTTTAACCGGTGCGAGCGATCCGTAGGTTCAACGTCCGGGCCGTACTTCCAGAACCCTTGGTGCCCCTAGAGGCTTTGGCCAATAACTTGCGTTGGTGCTGGAACCCAGCCACCCGCGACCTGTTTGCGGCTATGGACGCCAAAATGTGGAAGTCATTGGGCCAGGACCCAGTTCGCCTACTCGGTGAAATAACAGCGGAGCGATTGGCCGAGTTGGCCGCCGACGAAGGCTACGTGGGCTGGGTGCGCGAGCGGGCCGACGATCTGCAGAATTACCTCACCGCCGACCGCTGGTTTCAAACCTTGGGTGCTGATGCCCCTGCTGGCATCGCCTACTTCTCACCGGAGTACGGCATCACTTCGGCGCTTCCGCAGTACTCCGGCGGCCTTGGGATTTTGGCCGGCGATCACCTGAAAGCAGCGAGTGACCTAGGCGTGCCGCTAATTGCAATCGGCCTGTTTTACCGCGCTGGATATTTTCGCCAGTCGCTCTCAACCGATGGGTGGCAACAGGAGCAGTACCCCTTATGTGATCCAGACGGTAGTCCGGTGTCGCTGTTGCGTGAAGCTGATGGCACCTCGGTAAAAGTTTCAGTGGGTTTGCCGGGGGGACGCAAGATTTGGGCGCGAATCTGGATAGCACAGGTTGGGCGCGTGCCGTTGCTGATGCTGGACTCCGATGTCGAGGAGAACGCTTCATCCGAGCGTGACGTCACCGATCGGCTGTATGGCGGTGGCGGGGAGCACCGGTTGCAGCAGGAGATGCTGCTTGGCATCGGCGGGGTCAGGGCACTCCGCGCCTACTGCCGGCTAACCGGGCGCACCGCACCCGAGGTATTTCATACCAACGAGGGCCACGCAGGATTCCTCGGGTTCGAGCGCATCCGCGAATTGCTTTCGGAAAACCCTGACATGGACTTCGATGAAGCCCTTGAGGTGATACGCGCGG
>CAMDKJ010000136.1 GCA_945900705.1 Bifidobacterium breve
AACTTCACCATTTAATGCGGCCCAAATAATGATTCCACCGATGATTGCCCCATCGGCTATCCGGTCTAAAGTCGCGTCCAAGAAATTACCCCACGGACCACTCGTGCCGGCCATCCGGGCCATGGTGCCGTCGAGCAGATCACTTATCGCGAAGATCGCAATCAACAGCACGCCTAGCCCGAAGTTGCCAGACGGGAAACAGATCAGTGCAGATGCCACCGCTCCGATGGTTCCGAAAACCGTGACAAAATCCGGCGAGACATGTAAACGCAACAATAACCGGGCCGGCGGCTCGATGATCCCGCTTGCCAATTTGCGCGCGGCCGGATTATTGAGCATAAGACCCGATGTTACCGGCAGGGGATGGTTTCTCCGGAGACATGGCCAATAGTGCTTATTTTACAACCTTGATGTCGTGATACCCGGCTGACTTGTACTGGTCGGTCAGAAGGTAGTGGATTCGATAATCCCCTGGTGGCAAAGGCCAAGGTTTCCCTTGGGACTGTGCACCCAAGGTCATTGAGCCGAAAACCTGCGGTGGCAATGCCCCGGAGTTATGGCCACCAACGTAGCCCCAAAGGAGATAGTCATCCTTATTCGGATTAGCGGCACCTGCTCGGTAAACCCCGATCCAGTCCCAGCGGTTGGCCGGACCGTTTGTCCATGAGATATCAATCGGTTCGCCCACTTTGTACGTGTCAGCGCCGGATTGCAGGTCAACTCCAGCGCCCGTTGACCGCACCCAAAATGAGTTTCGTGCCAATTCGCTTCCATTACTACTCAACATGACAATGTCATACCCATCAGGTGGTAGCGCAGTGGTCGCAAATGAAGTGCTGCCAGATTCTGAAGTCGAATTTGTCAATATTGCAGCTGTCTTTGCAGCCCCTTCAGGCACGACAATAATGGTGGTGGATGAATATCCGGGTGCGTGATATCGAACGTTGAGCGTGTCTCCTTGGTTCAGCATGCGAGTGTTCAATGAGACCGTTCTGGGTAATGCCACCGGGGTTACTCGGAAGGTGCTCAGCACCGCGCGATGATCAGATGTCCACTTCTTAAATCCGATACCGACATCCGGGCCTCCAAGTTCACCAACAACCGTGCTAGTGAGTGTTGTGCTCGAACCACCGGCGTAGATGTAGTCGATTCGATCTCCGGAACCACCCTTCCTGAAGTCGGGATCGACCATGGTTATGCCCGGAACGAGCACCGGATTTCGGTGCACGTCCCGGTAGGCGTCGCGCATTCCGGCCTTGAAAAGTGCATCGCTGACCGGCCAGCGCATCGCTGAATCAATGCCTGGTCGGGTCCCGACCGTAGCCTTGGTGTAATCCAAACTTGAAGGCGAATTTAGATCGCCGGTTAAGAACACTGGATAACCTTGCCCAATTAGCGAGGATATGTCCGGGGTCAAGATGTTTATTGAATTCGCACGGACGATAATTTCCGACTGTGTTACTGCTTTCTCCGAAAAGCCCTTCACTAACCGCGAAGGACCGTACTTCACATAATCGAGGTGCGTGTTGAAGAAGGCAACTACATACCCCGGCTCCACCTCGATAAGTGAGTAAAGGCCTTCAGCCCCTGAGGGTTCAAGAATCGGAAATTTTGATAGCAATTGCAGGCTAACGTTGTAATACGGATATCCAGTTTTGCGGGCAATCTCCGGGAGCCGGTTGTAGGACTCCAAAACACCAACGATGTCAGCATCTATCTCTCGGATCACTCGATCGGTGGAGGCGTCTCCAGAATACTCAATGTTATAAACAAGGACGCTCAGTTCGACCTGCTCCCCCGCGGCCAATGCTGTTGAAGCAATCGCCGGGGTATTGGCCACATTTACCAGCCCGATTCCAACTGCCAACGACCCGGCAAGGGCCCAAAGCAGGAGCCGGCTTGGACCCGATCGGATTTGTGCCATTCGCAATGGGACGCCAATTCTCATACCCTGATTATGTGCTGTCGTTTGCTTTACGTCCCACAAAAGGTGAAGACTCAAGTCGTAACAGCGCGAAAGAGGTCGAAATGTCCGATAAGGCAAGGTCCAAGGCGGCACCAATTGCCCACCTCCCCAAAGATATTCGCAATGTCGTACTAGTCGGCCCAACCGGATCTGGGAAAACTTCGCTGGTCGAGTCACTAATTTACGCGGCCGGAGCTAGCACGCGCATTGGCAAAGTTGAGGACGGTACGACCATTACCGACGTTGATCCGGTTGCCATAAAGCAGCATCGCTCTGTCGGGCTCGCAGTGGCAGCAATTTCTTGGCAAGGTTTAGTCATTAACTTGATCGACACACCGGGCTATGCAGACTTCATTGCCGACCTTCGAGCTGGATTACGCGCCGCTGACGCCGCACTTTTTGTAATAGGCGCAGTTGATGGGGTTGATGCGGCAACTCAGCAACTTTGGGACGAATGCGAGTCGGTCGGAATGCCGCGCGCGATCGTTGTTACCAAACTCGACAAAGACCGTGCTGATTTTGATGAAACGGTGGCGGTTTGCCGCCGCGTGTTTACCGGCGGCGGCGGGGTACTGCCACTGCACCTCCCTATTCATGCAGCCAACGGCACCCCCATCGGCTTCATTGACCTTCTAACAACCCAGATTCACGAATGGACGACAGGCATACGCGCAGAGCGTGAGTGCGACCGTGAACATGGCGACCTCATTGAACAGGCGCGGGATGATCTTATTGAGGCCATCATCACCGAATCCGAGGACGAGAACTTGATGGACCGCTTCGTTGACGGTGATCCAATAGATGTCGAAACATTGAATAGGGATTTTGAGCGCGCTGTGGCCCGAGGCCATTTCCACCCGGTAATTGGGCACGCATTGACCCCCGCAACTTTGGGTACCGAGTTGCTCCTTAACCTCATAACCCGTGGTTTCCCTTCGCCAGCCGAGCACCCGTTGCCGGTTGTCACGAGTGTCGGCGGTGAACCCAAGCCACCGTTGTCGGCCGACCCTGCCGGCCCCATTTGCGCAGAAGTAATCAAGACCACAACCGATCCATATATCGGCAAGCTTTCGATAGTACGTGTTTTCTCCGGAACCTTGACGGCCGATCAAGCGGTCCACGTTTCAGGGCATTTCGAAAGTTCATCTGGTCACCAAAGCCACGATGTTGATGAGCGAATCGGGGTACTCAGCGCTCCGCTGGGTGCAGAACAGCGCCCGGTTTCTGAAGCTATTGCTGGCAGCATCGTGTCAGTTAGCAAACTGACTCGTGCCGAAACCGGCGATACTTTGTCGAGCCCCGCCCAACCGCTGATCATGGAATCTTGGCTGATGCCAGAACCATTATTGCCAATTGCGATTCGTGCCCACACCACCGCCGACGAGGATAAATTGGGCCCGGCCCTTGCCCGCGTACTCGCCGAAGATCCGACTCTTCGCATTGACCAAAATGTGGCCACCGGGCAAATGCTGGTGTGGTGCCTTGGCGAGGCCCATGCGAATCTAGTTGCCGAGCATCTAACGACACGGTATGGAGTAAATGTTGATACCGAGGAAGTTCGGATTTCACTTCGTGAAACCTTTGCAACTGCGGCTCAGGGAACCGGGCGCCATGTTAAGCAATCTGGCGGGCATGGCCAGTACGCTGTCTGCGAGATAGTCGTCGAGCCAATGCCGGTAGGCACCGGTTTTGATTTCGTCGACAAAGTAGTTGGTGGTGCCGTGCCCCGCGCATTTATTGGTTCAGTCGAAAAAGGTGTCCGAGCCCAGTTACTTAAAGGCGTTGCTATCGGCTACCCGTTGGTTGATATTCGGGTAACTTTGGTTGACGGAAAGTCACATAGTGTTGATTCATCGGATATGGCTTTCCAGGCCGCCGGTGCCCTCGCCCTTAAGGACGCCGCCGCTAAATCAACCATCAACCTGCTCGAACCGTTGATGGAACTCGCGGTGCTAATGCCCGATGAGCACATGGGTGCGGTGATTTCAGATCTTTCAACCCGACGCGGACACGTGACCGGCACCGAGTCATTGGCCGGTGGGCGCAGCGTTGTTCGAGCAATCGTGCCCGAGGCCGAAATCACCCGCTACGCGATCGACATTAGATCCCTCACCCATGGCACCGGCAGTTACACGCGTCAAAGCGCGGGCTTTGCGCCCATGCCATCGGCCGCTACTAAAAAGATTCTCGGGGGCTAACTGCGCGAAGCTACCCAGAAGCCCAAGCATCAGCAAGAAGTTGCCGGGTGTCATCCAGTAATTGAGAAATTGTTTTCGTTCCGCCAATAATTGGCAAAAAATTAGTGTCGCCGCCCCAGCGAGGCACCACATGCTGATGCAGGTGACCGGCGATACCGGCCCCCGCGGAAGACCCTTGGTTCATGCCGATATTAAATCCGTGCGCATTGGAGACGGTGCGCAGGGCGGTCATTGCCTGCTGCGTGAAGTGCCCAACTTCAATTACCTCTTCGTCGGTTAGGTCGGTGTAGTCGGCTACGTGACGATAAGGGCAGATCATCAAGTGCCCGGAGTTATAAGGGTACAAATTCAAGACGGCATAGACCAACGTGCCTCGAGCGACAACAAGGCCTTCATCGGGGCCAAGGTCAGGGGCTACACAAAATGGGCAATCAGCACCCGCGTCTGTGTGCTTTGGCTTACTTTCACCGCGCAGATACTTCATCCGATGAGGCGTCCAAAGTCGATCCCATGCTTCTCCCATAACTAAACCTGCGCCCGTGAAGTTATTGAGTCAACAATTTCAGTGATCGCATCGCCGATGCTGACGCCATTCTTCTGGGTGCCATCGCGGTAACGGAAGGAAACTGCGCCCTCGGCAACGTCCTCGTCGCCCGCGATCAACATAAATGGCACTTTACTTTTCTGTGCCGTACGGATCTTCTTCTGCATCCGGTCATCAGATGTATCAACCTCAATCCGTACCCCGAATTCCCGCAACTTTTCAGCCACGCCCTGTAGGTAGTCATTGTGCGAATCAGTGATCGGTATCCCGATTACCTGCACGGGAGCGAGCCAGGGCGGAAACGCGCCCGCGTAATGCTCC
>CAMDKJ010000137.1 GCA_945900705.1 Bifidobacterium breve
ACCCCAGACCGCACTTAGTGCCATCGGGCAGTTCGAGGTGCGGGCCACCGCGTTGCAGATGGCGATGGTCGGTGCAGCCATCGGTAATAACGGCGTGACCATGAAGCCCTACATGGTGCAAGAGGTGCGCGGGCCTGACCTAGCGATCCTGCAAACCACCGAGCCCACCAGATTCGCCGATGCGCTGACACCACTTAATGCCGCCCAACTCACCGAGATGATGGTCAACGTGGTGGAAAACGGCACCGGCAGTAACGCCCAAATATCCGGGGTGCGAGTCGCCGGCAAAACCGGCACCGCCGAGACCGACAATGAGCGCCCGGCGGTCGCTTGGTTTGTGGCCTTCGCACCGGCGCAGTCACCCAAAGTGGCTGTCGCCGTCGTTATTGAGGAGTCCGGGGCCACCGAGATCAGCGGCAATGGGTTAGCCGCGCCGATCGCCCGCGAGGTCATGAAGGCGGTACTTCGCTGATTGGCCGCGCGCAGGTGCAAGGGTTTTCGCCGAACCCTGAGATGATGGGCCCATGACCACCGAACCTGGCCGGATGCTCGGTGACAGGTACCAGATCGGCGAGGTTATTGGCCGCGGCGGCATGGCCGAAGTGCACGAAGGCCGTGACCTGCGCCTAGGACGGCGAGTAGCCGTGAAGATCCTGCGGCCCGACCTCGCCCGCGATCCATCATTTCAAGCCCGTTTTCGTCGCGAGGCGCAATCTGCCGCGGCCTTAAATCACCCAAATATCGTCGCCGTCTACGACACCGGTGAAGACACCTTGATGGGTGAGGGCGAGACCGCGGTGATCGTGCCTTACATCGTTATGGAATACGTCGATGGAATGACTCTTCGCCAACTACTCGCCAGTGGGCGGCGTTTGCTACCTGAACGAGCCCTTGAGATTAGCGCCGGGGTGCTGTCGGCTTTGGATTATGCACATCGGCACGGGATAGTGCATCGCGATATCAAGCCTGCCAACGTGATGCTCACCCGCACAGGTGATGTCAAGGTCATGGATTTCGGTATCGCTCGCGCGATGAACGACACCAACACCGCAACCATGACAGCCGCTCAGTCGGTTATGGGTACAGCGCAGTACCTATCCCCTGAACAAGCGCGCGGTGAAGTTGTCGATGCGCGCAGTGATCTTTATTCTGCAAGTGTTTTACTCTACGAACTACTAACCGGAAAGCCACCGTTTACCGGTGACTCACCGGTATCGATCGCCTACCAACATGTCTCTGAGATGCCAACCCCACCATCGCAGGTCGATCCTGGGGTTACCCCTGAAATTGATGCGGTGGTGTTGCGAGCTCTCGCCAAGAGCCCTGATGACAGATATCAGACCGCTGCTGAATTTCGCGCTGACGTTGAGCGGGCCATTGCTGGCTCCCCGGTGACGGCTGCTGTTCCGATGATCACCATTGATCAGACCCAGCAGCTGACACCGGTGGCGGCGGCTGGGATCCAACAGCGACCAACCTATCGGGGTAAGAGTAAAACAGGTCGGCGCATTGGCTTCACCATTATTAGCCTCGTTGCAATTGTCGGCGCTATCTTGGGGGCGGTACTGATCGCCCGATTTGTTTTCGGGGCGGCAACAGTTGGCAAAGTTCAAGTGCCGAACCTTGATGGGTTGACTATCGAGCAAGCCACCAACGCACTTGATGATTTCCAACTGCGTCTAGGTGCGCAAACTCCAGAGGTTTCAGATCGGCCATCGGGCACGATCATCGCGCAGCAACCAGCAGCTGGTGAAACACTCGAGCAAAATCAAGCGGTAAATGTCACTATTAGTGGGGGCCTGGAGCAGGCCACGGTGCCGCAACTTGTCGGGCTTACTTCCCTTGATTCTGTCCGTCTTGCACTCAGTGATGCCAACCTGCAACTTGGCACCATCAAAGAGAAGGCCTCAAGCCAGCCAACCGGTTACGTGCTCGCGCAGGATCCACCCGAGGGAACGCAGGTTGAAGCTGGCTCCATGATTTCGATCAGTGTTTCCTCCGGGCAAGTGCGAGTACCCGCTGTGATAGGCGTCAGTGAAGCCCAGGCGCGTAGTGATCTCGTGCAAGTCGGGCTCGATGCCCAAGTAGTTAAGCAATCCGACGACACCGTTGCATCGGGCACCGTGCTCGCGCAAAGCCCACTACCTGGTACCGCCGTTGACCGCGGCACCTTGGTAACTATTACCGTGGCGATCGCCCCGGAGCCGACGGCCGAACCAACATTTGAACCGTTCCCGTCTGAACCAGCACCGGTACCCGAGCCAGTGCCGGTGCCAACGCCAACTCCCACGCCAACTCCAGCGCCAACCGGTTAGGCGTGTTCGTTTGATGAATTAAGGGTGGCCAACCACTGGAGCAAGACCAACACTCATTGCGAGTGCATCCGGGGAGCCGCAAGTAACCAGCCAATTGGCAAGCAGTTGATGTCCGCCCTCGGTTAATACTGATTCAGGATGAAACTGCACACCCTCAACGGGAAGAGAGCGATGGCGTAACGCCATGATCACCCCGGATTCGGTAGTGCCTGTCACCTCGAGCTCCACCGGCACTGTTGCGGGATCAACCGCGAGTGAGTGGTAACGCGTTGCGGTGAATGGGTTCGGTAGCCCGGCGAGCACGCCTTGGTCCTGGTGTTGAACTAGTGAAGTTTTGCCGTGCACTAATTCGGGTGCGCGGTTTACGGTCGCGCCGTAGGCAACCGCAATCACTTGGTGGCCAAGGCAGACACCCAAAATTGGGACGTGGCCGCCACACTCGTTCACGATGTCAAGGCATACGCCGGCATCCTCGGGTGTCCCCGGGCCCGGCGAGAGCAGCACCCCGTCAAAATTCAGTGCTTCTTGAGCGGTGACTTCGTCATTGCGCAGTACGACAACCTCGGCGCCCAACTGGGCCACATACTGCACCAAGTTGTAGACGAAGGAGTCGTAGTTATCCACGACAAGAATCCGGGTCACCGGACCATTGTTCCCGGCGCTGCCGGCCGTCATCTAATCTGGGTCCGCTGGGCTAGACCGAGGCCAGCTTTCGCAGGAGGGTTTAACCGTGCCAGAGTCCAAGGGCCGCAAGAAGGAAGTGCGTTACACCCCTGAGCAGCCCAAGGGTGAGCGTAAGGTCGCCCGCCTCGGCTCCCCGCGCTGGCTAGCCCCGGTGATGTCGGCCTGTTTTATTATCGGCCTGGTTTACATCGTGGTTTTCTATATCGCCGGCTCCTCAATCCCGATCATGCGGGACCTGAATTCCCTGATAAACGTGGCCATCGGCTTTGGTTTTATCTGTATTGGGTTCATTCTGTCCACCCGTTGGCAGTGAGGCCGTCATCCACAGGGTTTTCCCCAGCATGGGGAGAACTACACTCGTGTAATTAACGTTCTAGTGCTACAACGTGCTACGGTGCCGGTGTGATGTCGTCCTCCCAGCACATAAGTCAGCGACAGTTGCGCAATGACAGCGCGGTGGTTCTTCGCGCCGTGGAGAGCGGCGAAACTTTCATCATCACTAACAATGGTCGTCCGGTTGCCGAGATCAGGCCTATTCCCCAAGACCCATTCGAGGGCATCGGGGTGCAAAGGGCTATCCCCGGAGCAAGGTTTGCGGCCTTGAACCCGGTGCAGATTGAGTCCGAGGAGACCGCCCTTGAAGCTCTTTTGCTGCTGCGTGGCGATAGGTGATCATCTATGTCGACTCCTCGGTACTCGTAACGCTGATAAAGCGTGAATCCACCACAGCGTCGGTGATTTCATATCTCGACGATCTCCTGGAAGATCAGCACCCCTTGGTGGCCGGTCAGCTGGTCGAAACCGAACTGCGCCGGGTCGCCAGTCGCTTTGGAATCGACCAGTTGGCGGTGCTGCCAGTCCTGGAAAGATTGAACATCGTTGATCACACACCCGTCGATTTTCGGCAGGCGGGTCTCCTGCAGACACGGGAATTGGGAACCCTCGACGCTCTCCATCTGGCAACAGCAATCCGCACCCAAGCGAACTCCATGATGACCTTTGACACGCAGTTGGCGCGGGCCTGCGGCACGCTGGGGCTTCCCGTGCTCGATATCCACCGACCTCGCACCCGGCCCAACCTTGGTGAGTTCGCCCGCTAGGTGGCTAACCCACCGATGGGTGCGACCAGCGCAAGAAGATCAGCAGTGCGCCACGCCACCATCGCCCCGAGCACCAAGAGGATCCCAGCGACACCCAAAGTCTGCCAAAGCACGCGGTGCGCCCTCGGTGCCATGATTAAAACCGCCGCCATAGCGGCACCGGTCAACAGCCCACCAAGATGGGCGCGCCAGTCAACGCCGGGTGAAATAAAGCCAATTACAAAGTTGATGATCAATAAAACGACAACCTGCTTGATGTCATAGCGCAACCTGCGCCCGGCGACAACCAGTGCGCCCATCAGCCCGAAGATCGCACCGCTAGCGCCAACCGAAACGGTATGGAAGTCACTGAATGCATAAGACGCCACACTGCCACCAAGTGCTGAAACCATATATAGCAACAGATAACGGCCGTGGCCGAGCACACGTTCAAGTGTTGGGCCGAGAGCAAATAGCACATACATGTTAAAAGCAATATGTAAAAAGGAACCGTGTAAGAACGCTCCGGTCAGGAGCCGCCACCACTCGTTGTAGATGCCGATCCCGATCGGCCACATCCCCCAGTCAACGGCCACCGCATTGACGCCGAGCAGCATCTGCAGTGCGAATGCTGCGACATTAATGCCGATCAAGACATACGTGACAATGGGCTTCTTGACCTGACCCCCACCTGCAACCGTGCGCGCTACCGGCTGCGCAGCCGCAGCAGCGCCAACACATTCTGGGCACTGGAAGCCAACCGGGGCAGCAACCATGCACTCAGGGCAGATAGGTTGATTACACCGCGTGCACCTGATGTAGCTAACGCGATCAGGGTGCCGATAACAAACCGGCGGACCGCTATTTACCGGTAACTCCGAAGGTGGGTTAGTCACGATTGATCGTGATCGAGGAGATCACAACAGCT
>CAMDKJ010000138.1 GCA_945900705.1 Bifidobacterium breve
GCATCGCGGAAGCACGCTGGCAGTCCGGTGGCAAAATACAGGGCCGAGAGGTGTACCAGCCCGGCATGCTCAATTGCCGAAACTACGTTGAATAAATCACGGTTGATGTATTCATCATCATTTACCAAATTAGTTGCCGAATCCATCGGGCTTCCATCTGAGATCACCAGCAGAATGCGGTTAGACGACTCTTGCTGCGCCAGGCGCTGGTAGGCCCACGCGACGGCTTCTCCGTCGATACCCTCACGGTAGATGTTGGTCGAAAGAAGTGATGCGATGTTATTTCTAGCTCGCCGCCAGGAGGTATCGAAATCCTTTATTACTAGGTGCCAGCTCTCATTTAAGCGGCCGGGATGCGCTGGCCGGCCAGCTTTGAGCCAGTCAGTTCGAGCCCGTCCGCCATTCCAAGAGCCAGTGGTGAAACCCAAAATCTCACACTTGATATCTGCGAGGTCAAGTGCCCTGGCAAAAACATCGACAAGCACAGCTACGCTCTCGCGGTACTTCTTCATGGATCCTGAGCAATCTATGAGGAAGGTCACCGAGGCCTCAGGTAATAAAACTGACATAGGTTGGCGGAATACACGGTGGTGAGTGGGTGCGGTAATCAGCTGCGAAAGACGGCGGCCATCGAGTAACCCCTCTTCATATCCGCCCTCCCAAGAATCGAAATCTGGACGCGCGAAGAGGGTACGCAAAGCTCTAGTCAATTTGTTAATTTCGCCATTTTGCTGAGCCACATTTTCATCCAGTTGATATCGGTGCACCCGTGCCGCACCAGGGGCCACCACCGCCGAGATTGGTAACTCGCGGTCGTATTCGGTGGTAAAGACTTGGTACGTGGGGCTGCTTAAGTCTGCCAACTCGCTGCTGCTGGAGCCAGATTCAAGATCGACTCCGGTCGTGTCCAAGTTTTCCGGCTTAATATCAAGTAGTCCGGGTATCCGGGCGCGCACTGATGCGCTGGCCTCTTGGCGCGTGAGGTTAGAGCTGTTGGCGAGCAGATCCCCAATCGCGGTGGATATTGCAAGTGCTGGCGCTGAGTAGGCGCATTGATCACGACGCAGTTTCCGTAACATCGCAAAATAAGGGCCAATGGTGTCAGCTAACCCACCTCTTGTTGACTCCAACAGGTCACCGTAGTCATCTGGCACCGGGTCGCCGGTCACGCGCGATCGCCCAACCTGCGCCACATAGAAAATCAGCAGACCGTGTGCTGTTTCCAGGAGGCCCGCTGATTCACATTCGGCGGACCACGTCAGGAAGCGACGGCGTAGGTTGGAGCTACTACCGGGCAACTCGTCTGCGCCTAATGACTCGACGCGATACTGCTCGAGCATGTCAAAAAGAATCGCGGCAACCGGGTCAGTTGGCGACATGCTTGCGTGCAGGTGCGAATCGGATAAGGCGATTCGCCACGCGAGCGCATCTGCTGCACCACGCCAGCTCATGAAGTCAGTGTCGGTGGCAGGTGGGTGCAGGTGCGGGGCTTGAAACGGAAGAACTGCTTGGCCCCGGTGGAGTACCCGGCGCCTGAACCGGACATCTGGATCATGCGCGATCGCGCGGATAGTCGTGGCGCAGAGTTCATCGACTCGTTCGGAACTCCAGCTCTGATCGGAGGCTTCAGAAACCGACATAGCTACTGCAGGCATGCGGAATCGGATAGTTCTCGGTTGAAGCAACGCTGGTAGTACTCGGCAACGATCGGGTACTCCGCCTCATCGCATTTATTTAAAAATGAAACGCGAAATGCCGCGTCAACATCGTGGAATAATTGAGTATTCTCTGCCCACATGATTACGGTGCGAGGTGACATCAAAGTGGATAGGTCACCGGCCCGAAAGCCTTCACGGGTTAGCCCAGCCAGAGCGACCATCGATGCGATTAGTTGATCATCAACAGCACCAGACATCTGGGGAACGCGGGCTTGGACTATCGCAATTTCCTCATTCGCGGGTAGGTAATTGAGTGCTGCCACAATGTCCCACCGGTCAATCTGCGCGTGGTTTAGCCGTTGCGTACCGTGATATAGGCCATTTAGGTTGCCGAGGCCGACAGTGTTCGCGGTGGCCAGTAGCCTGAAATATGGATGCGGCCTAATCACTCGATTTTGATCCAGCAGGGTCAAACTACCGGCCCGCTCAAGTACGCGTTGGATCACGAACATGACATCCGGGCGCCCAGCGTCGTATTCGTCGAAAACTAAGGCGACCGGCCGCTGTAAAGCCCACGGTAAAATTCCTTCAGCAAATTCAGTTACTTGTTCACCGTCGCGGACGACCACGATGTCTTTCCCGATTAGATCCAGGCGACTCATCTGGCCATCGAGATTCACACGGATGCAGGGCCAGTTCAATCTTGCTGCGACTTGCTCTATGTGGGTGGATTTACCTGAGCCATGGAGTCCTTGAACTAGCACTCTTCGGTTACGTTGAAATCCTACGAGGATGGCAAGGGTTGCATCTGGGTTGAATCGGTAAGCTTCATCGACCTCAGGTACGTGTTCATCTCGATGGGAGAACGCCGGAATCATCATGTCGATATCTATCCCGAAGATGTCGCGCACACTCAATTCGCGGTCTGGTGTATCGGACTTCAGTTCATTAGTCATTAGGGGTAGACCAATCTAGATTACGTTTTGCGGACTGTTGGGTGTCGGGGTGGTACGCGGTGCTACTGCACTGCCTTCGGTCTCGATCTCGAATAGAGCAGCTGCCGCACCACGTAGCTTCGGGAGTAACGCAGCGGCGTCGGCTGCGGTCAAGCGCATGGCCGGTGCCTGCACGGCAACACATTGATTTGAGCGGCCGTGCGCGGTTGGTACCGCGATTGCCATGCAGACTAGTCCGCTCATGAATTCCTCGTTATCGATAGCGAATCCGTCACTTTGTACCTGTTTTAGTTCCTCGTCTAGTGCCTCAAGGCTGGTGATGGTATTGGCTGTAAGTTGCTTAAGTGGTGCATAGCGCAGCAACTTATGCCTTTGCGCGCGAGACATATTGGCAAGTAGTACCTTGCCAGAAGCCGAGCAGTGAATGGGCACCCGAGATCCGGATTGCAGATTAAAGCGCAGTGGCTCTTGGGTTTCGACCCGATCTAAATAGAGAATCTCGTTTCCCGAGAGCGCGGTGATATTGCAAGTTTCGCCTAGGTCATCAACCAGGGCCTGCAGTACCGCATGCCGGGTGCCTACCTGAGTGGCATTGAGTAACAGGGTTTCGGCGAATCGTCGCAGGCGGGTGCCGGTGCCGTATTGCCGTTTGTCAGATTGCCGAATGATCAGGCCGCCGGTTTCGAGGGTCTGGAGCATGCGGAAGACCGTGGGCTTCGGAATGCCGGTTTCCTCGGCCAGTGACTGCAAGGACACGAAGTGATCTTTTGCCCCGATCAGTTCCAGTAGGGCAAAAAGCCGTAAACCCGGGGTGGAATCCCCGGTTTCGCTGGAGTCCACGGGGAGACGAAGGGTGGAGTCGGCCATAGCAGCACCATACACATATTCCATTTTATGGAACATAACAATCCGGTAATTTATAAAAAAGGCTTCAATTGCGGAGATATTTGGGCTAGGTTTTGGGCCAGCGGGTAAGTATCGCTATTTAGCCCTGTCACTAGCAGGGTGCCGAGACGAAGGGGAAATGACATGGCCAAAAGCGCATCGACACCAAAACGCACGGTGGTGTCTGGAGTTCAAAAAATGACCCCCTCGGAGGCCCTGGTTGAAACTTTGGTGGCGAACGATGTCACCGACATTTTCGGCATCATGGGATCGGCATTCATGGATGCGATGGATATCTTCGCCCCGGCTGGCATCCGCTTGGTCCCGGTGGTCCATGAGCAAGGTGCGGCGCACATGGCCGACGGTTTCGCCCGGGCAAGTGGGCGGCATGGGGTGGTGGTCGGTCAAAACGGCCCCGGCATCAGCAACTGCGTTACCGCGATCGCGGCAGCTTTTTGGGCCCACTCACCGGTCGTGTTAATCACCCCAGAAACCGGAACAATGGGAATTGGCCTTGGTGGCTTCCAGGAGGCCAACCAACTTCCGATGTTCGCGGAGTTCACGAAGTACCAGGCCCATGTCAGTAACAACAAGCGCATGGCCGAGTATACGGCCCGGTGCTTTGACCGTGCGATGTCTGAACACGGTCCGACCCAACTCAATATTCCCCGCGACTTGTTCTACGGTGAAATCGAAACCGAGATACCGATGCCCCAGCGCCTAGAAGTTGGCCCCGGTGGCGATTCGGCCCTTAACGAAGCGATCGAATTGCTCGCTACCGCGAAGTTCCCGGTCATCATCGCCGGCGGCGGCGTGGTCATGGGGGATGCGGTAGAAGAGTGCAAGGCACTTGCCGAACGCCTCGGGGCACCGGTGGTAAATAGCTACCTTCGCAATGACTCGTTCCCGGCGAGCCACCCACTGTGGTGTGGCCCGCTTGGCTACCAAGGTTCGAAAGCGGCAATGAAATTGGTCGCCAAAGCTGACGTAGTAATCGCACTCGGCACCCGGCTAGGGCCGTTCGGTACTTTGCCGCAGCATGGCTTGGATTACTGGCCCAAAAATGCCAAGGTCATTCAGGTGGATTCGGATCACAAAATGCTCGGCTTGGTAAAGAAAGTCACGGTAGGTATTTGTGGAGACGCCAAAGCATCGGCCGCTGAGCTCACCAAGCGCCTTAAAGATCGCACTTTGGCATCGGATGCAACGAAAGCTGACCGCGCGGCCGATATTCAGGCGGAAAAAGCTGCCTGGGAAGCGGAATTGAGCGCTTGGATTCATGAGACCGATCAGTTCAGCCTAGACATGATCGCCGAGCAAGATGCCGAAGAAGGTAACTGGCTCCACCCGCGTCAAGTCCTGCGCGAACTCGAAAAAGCGATGCCGCCTCGGGCCATGGTTTCAACTGATATCGGCAATATCAATGCGGTTGCGAATTCATACCTAAGGTTCGAAGAGCCGCGTAGCTTCTTCGCACCCATGAGTTTTGGTAACTGTGGTTA